>CAMNNQ010000144.1 GCA_946545645.1 uncultured Clostridia bacterium
GTCAGGCCTGTGCCGCATGAGCTGCACAGGCCTTTCTGCTCTGATATCGGAATACGCGATTTGCTGTCCAACTATTTGGACATAAACATATATGTTGTTATTTTATGATTGACAAAACCGCAGGTATTGTGGTATAATAGTATTTGTATGGATATCTGAAACGAAAGGACGTTTTGAATGCCTAAGAAAAAGGAATACAACAACGAATCGATGACGCTCCTCAAGGACGAGGAACGTGTAAGATTAAAGCCTTCGGTCATATTCGGCTCTGACGGGCTTGAGGGCTGCAAGCACGCTGTCTTTGAGATCCTGTCTAACTCTATCGACGAAGCAAGAGAAGGCCACGGAGACAAGATCGTCATTACAAGGTATAACGATCTCTCCATCGAGGTCGAGGATTTCGGGCGCGGCTGCCCTGTGGATTACAACAAAGTCGAGAACAGATACAACTGGGAGATCGTGTTCTGCGAGCTTTACGGCGGAAGCAAATACGACAACAACTCCGGCGAGACCTACGAGTATTCTCTCGGCACCAACGGCCTCGGCGCTTGTGCGACCCAGTATGCCTCGGAATACATGGATGTCGAAGTCTGCCGCGACAAACAGATCTACAGGCTCCATTTTGAAAAAGGCAAAAATGTAGGCGGGCTCCATTCCGAGCCGACTCCCCGCAAGCGTACCGGGACCAGGATCCGCTGGAAGCCGGATCTGGAGGTATTTACGGACATCGACATCGAGCCGGAATTCTATCACGATATGCTGAAAAAGCAGGCTGTTGTAAACCCCCATGTTCAGTTCGTTTTCCGCGAGCAGCAGCCCGGCGGCTCCTTTAAGGATACTGTATATCTCTACGAGAACGGCATAGTTGACTACTGCGCCGAGATCGTCGGGGAGGACAACCTGACATCCGTTCAGTTCGTGCAGGGTGAGAGGAAGGGCCGGGACCGGGATGACAAGGAAGATTACAAGGTCAAGCTCTCTGTCGCATTCACATTCTCCAACAAGGTCAAGCGGCAGGAATACTTCCACAATTCCTCATTCCTTGAACACGGCGGTTCCCCGCAGGATGCTGTAAAATCCGCTTTCCAATCGCAGATAAACGCATACCTCAAATCTGCGAACAAATATCTGAAATCCGAGAAGCCTATCTCCTTCGCTGATGTCGAGGAGAGCCTTGTGCTGATCTCCAGCTCCTTCTCGACTCAGACTTCTTACGCCAACCAGACCAAGAAGGCTATCACCAACAAGTTCATAAGAGAATGTATGACCGAGTTTCTGAAGCATCAGCTCGAGGTATACTTTATCGAGAACCCGGATGAAGCCAACAAGATCGCAGATCAGATACTCATCAACAAGCGGAGCCGCGAGCACGCCGAAAAGACAAGGCTCAACATCGCCAAGACCCTGACACAGAAGATCGACCTTGCCAACCAGGTGCAGAAATTCGTGGACTGCCGCTCGAAGGATCTCTCCAAGCGGGAGCTCTATATCGTTGAGGGCGATTCGGCGCTGGGATCTGTAAAGATGGCGAGAGATTCCGAATTCCAGGCTGTTATGCCTGTAAGAGGAAAGATACTCAATTGCCTCAAAGCCGATTACGACCGTATCTTCAAGAGCGAGATCATTACCGACCTTGTCAAGGTGCTGGGCTGCGGAGTCGAAGTCAAGAGCAAGGCCAACAAAGACCTCTCGCTCTTCAATATCGAGAACCTTAAATGGAACAAGATCGTGATCTGCACAGATGCGGATTACGACGGCTTCCAGATCAGGACACTTATCCTTACAATGATCTACCGCCTCTGCCCGACACTTATCGAGAAGGGCTATGTATTTATCGCTGAATCTCCCCTTTACGAGATAACCGTAAAGGAAAAGAAGGGCGAAAAGAAGTATTTTGCCTACGACGAGAATGAAAAGGCGGATATACTGAAAAAGATCGGGGATCAGAAATATATCCTCCAGCGCTCAAAAGGTCTCGGCGAGAACGAAGCCGATATGATGGCGCTGACGACCATGAACCCCGGCACACGCAGGCTGATAAAGGTCGGGCCGGATGCCGCCGAGGATACTGCTTATATGTTCGATATGCTGCTGGGAGACGATCTCCAGGGCAGAAAGGATTTCATCAGCCAGTACGGCCACGATTATCTGGATATGGCGGATATATCGTAACGGCGCTCAGGCTTGCAGATACTGCGAATCAAATAAGAATGAGGTAGGATATTTTGGCTAGAAAGAAAAAAGACAATGAAAGGCCGAAGCTGACTCCTGAGCAGGCAAATGCCTATATCGCGGGAGCCGGGCAGGTAGTCGAGGAGCCCATAACTCTGACGCTGGAGCGCAATTATATGCCCTACGCCATGAGCGTTATCGTTTCCCGAGCTTTCCCGGAGATCGACGGCTTCAAGCCCTCTCACAGAAAGCTGCTCTATACCATGTATAAAATGGGGCTTCTCACCGGCGGACTCACCAAGAGCGCAAATATAGTCGGACAGACCATGAGACTCAACCCTCACGGCGATGCAGCCATTTATGAGACTATGGTGCGTCTCGCCAGAGGCAACGAGACCCTGCTGCACCCCTATATCCAATCAAAGGGCAACTTCGGAAAGGCCTATTCCCGCGATATGGCCTACGCAGCCTCACGATACACCGAGGCCAAACTGGACCCGATATGCAGCGAGCTTTTCCGGGATATCGACAAGGATACCGTCGATTTTGTACCGAACTATGACAACACCATGCAGGAGCCGACCCTCTTCCCTGCTACCTTCCCGACGATTCTTGTAAATGCGAATGTCGGTATCGGTGTTTCTATGGCATCTTCTGTCTGCTCCTTCAATCTGGCGGAGGTCTGCGAGACAACCATCGCCCTTATGAAAGACCCGGAGCATAACGCTCTGAACACTCTCAAGGGTCCGGATTTCCCCGGGGGAGCTTCCCTGCTCTACGACGAGGCAGAGCTGGACGCCATCTACCGGACAGGCAAGGGCTCTGTCAAGCTCAGAGCGAAATATCAGTTCGACCAGGACACCCGCACTATCGAGATAGTTGAGATACCTGCGACTACCACTATCGAAGCCATAAAGGAAAAGATCGTCTCGCTGGTCAAGCTGGGAAAGATCAAAGAGATCTCCGATATCCGCGACGAGAGCGACCTGAACGGTCTGAAGATCGGCATCGACATCAAGAAGGGCGTAGATCCGGACAAGCTGATGCAGAAGCTCTACCGCCTGACCCCTCTCCAGGATTCCTATTCCTGCAATTTCAACATTCTCGTACACGGCTACCCGAAGGTAATGGGCGTTTACGATATCATCCGCGAATGGGTAGACTTCCGCATGGATTGCGTAAAGCGGAGGATCAGCTTCGACCTTGCCAGAAAAAAGGAAAAGCTGCATCTGCTGAAAGCCCTCGGAAAGATACTGCTGGATATCGACAAGGCGATCAAAATAATCCGCGAGACCGAAGAGGAAGCGGATGTCATCCCCAACCTTATGATCGGCTTCTCCATAGATGAGGTACAGGCGGAATATATCGCTGAGATCAAACTGCGGCATCTCAACCGTGAGTATATAGTCAAGCGGCTGGAAGAAACCAAGCAGCTCGAAGCCGAGATCGCCGAGCTGACCGAGACCCTCGGCAGCGACAGAAAGATCAAGAGCATCATCATCTCCGAGCTCAAGGATGTTATAAAAAAATACGGCCAGCCCAGAAAGACACAGTTCTTCTACAAGAACGATATCGAGGAAGCGGAGCCGGAGGACGATGCACCGGATTATCAGGTGACCCTCTTCCTTTCGGCCAGCGGCTATTTCAAGAAGATCACTCCGCTCTCGCTGAGGATGGCATCGGAGCAGAAGTTCAAGGAAGGAGACTGCCTCGCCAGAGAGATCGAAGCGACGAACAAGACAGAGCTCCTGTTCTTCTCCGACAAGGCACAGGTCTACAAGACCAGAGCCTCGGCCTTTGAGGACACCAAGGCTTCTTCGCTGGGAGATTTCATCCCTGCGAAGCTGGGCTTTGACGAGGGCGAGAATGTTCTCGATATGGTAGTCACCACAGATTACTCAGGCTATCTGCTCTTCGTGTTTGAAAACGGAAAGGTCGCCAAAGTACCGCTGAACGCTTACGAGACCAAGCAGAACCGCAAGAAGCTGAACAACGCTTACAGCGCCAAGTCCCCGCTGGTTGCAGTATTCCATATCAGCACAAATGAAGAGATCATGCTGCGCTCCTCCAACGGAAGAGCGGTGATCTTCGATTCAGCTCTGCTGCTGCCTAAATCCACCCGCGACACTCAGGGCGTACAGGTAATGAGCCTGAAGACCAAGGGCTCAAAGCTGGAAAAGGCATTCATCCTCTCCCCGGAGCAGGCAGATCAGCTATCGAAATACCGCAGCAAGACGATACCTGTTGCCGGGAGCTTTGCAAAAGACATCCCCGACCCGGATCAGATGTCGATGCTGTAAAACGGGCAGCACCGAAGCCTGCTGCGAACAATACACCGGTCTCATTATCGCCCCGCTGCTTTCCGGCGGGGCGATCAAATGTAAAAACGCAAAAACGGGTATTCCCTTTTTCAGGGAATACCCGTTCTGTATCAGGTCAGCCTGATATCATTTTTTAACAATGAGAGCTACTGCGGTGGCGCTCATACCCCGCATCTCTCCGGTAAAGCCGAGACCCTCTTCAGTCGTGGCTTTCACAGAGACCTGCGAGATATCTATTCCGCAGGCAGCGGCGATATTCTCCCGCATAAGGTCGATATGCGGCGCCAGCTTTGGTTTCTGCGCGCAGACAGTCGAGTCGATATTGACTATCTCATATCCGTTCTTATCAAGCACAGACACGACCTCTTTCATAAGCAGGAGGCTGTCTGCCCCCTTGAATGCAGGATCGTTATCCGGGAAGAGATGGCCTATATCTCCCAGCGCTGCCGCTCCGAGGAGAGCGTCCATTACGGCGTGCAACAGGACATCGGCATCGGAATGGCCGAGGAGCCCCAGCACGAAGGGTATCTTCACACCTCCGAGGATCAGCTCTCTTCCCTCGGCAAAGCGGTGGACATCATATCCGTGCCCGACACGGAAAGCACATTTCTCACCCATCACTTTGCCTCGATGCCGTTAGGATTAAGGCGGATGAAATTCCACCCGTCGCGGCACATATCGTCCAGACCGAGCTTAGCTTCCCAGCCCAGAAGAGCCCTGGCCTTTGAGGGGTCCGAATAGCACCAGGCGATATCTCCCGGGCGGCGGGGCATGATCTTATAGGGTATCTCCTTGCCGCAGGCCTTTTCAAAGGCATGGAGCACATCCAGCACGCTGGAGCCCTTGCCCGTACCCAGGTTCACAGCCTCAACGCCCTTATTTTCAAGAACATACTTGACAGCGCAGAGATGCCCTCTGGCGAGATCAACAACATGGATATAGTCGCGGACACCTGTACCGTCGGGGGTATCGTAATCATTGCCGAAAACGCCCAGAAATTCTCTCTTGCCGACAGCGACCTGCTGGATATAGGGGAAGAGATTATTGGGAATACCGTTAGGGTCTTCGCCGAGCAAGCCGCTGCTGTGGGCGCCGATAGGATTGAAATATCTGAGCAGAGCGACAGACCAATCCGGGTCTGCGGCAGCGACATCTTTAAGGATCTGCTCGATCATTACCTTGGTATAGCCGTAGGGGTTGGTAGAGGTATGTGTCGGCATAGTCTCTACATAGGGGACAGGGTTATCCATACCGTAAACGGTGGCGGAAGAGGAGAAGACTATCCTCTTGCAGCCGTGGGAGCGCATAGCTTTGATAAGCATAAGAGTCCCGGTGATATTATTGTGGTAATACTCCACAGGCTTCTGCACGCTCTCGCCGACAGCCTTGAGCCCGGCAAAATGGATAACAGCGTCGATGCTGTTCTCCTCGAAGATCTTATCCATAGCCCCGAGGTCAAGAATGTCAGCTTCGACAAAACTGAGGCTCTTTCCGGTGATCTTTTTTACACGCTCCAGAGCCTCGGGCTTGGAGTTGGAGAAATTATCAACGACTACGAGCTCATAGCCCGCTTCGAGGAGCTCCACACAGGTATGGCTCCCGATAAATCCGGCACCGCCGGTAACAAGAATTTTTGACATTATCCTTACCACCTTTTTGCTCCGCGCAGCGTCCCCGGCGGCAGGGCTCGGATATGAGCCGTCTGTTCGCAGGGCGAGGCTGCCCTCTGCCCATTGCAGGAGCGGAGCGTTATTCTGCACTTCTCATTATATCATACATCCGGGAAAAATGCAAGTACCAAACCTCACGACGTTGACATCCCGGGTGATATGGGGTATAATAAGTTCAACGCACCGTCCAAGGCGTCAGGACGAACGGAAGCTGCTGTTATGCGCTTAGGTCTGCCGCTTTGAGGAAAGACAGGAGAGATCGTTATGATACTGAGAATAGTTGCCGTATCTGCTGCTTTATGTCTGCTGCTGACCGGGTGTTCATCGGATGACAGCAGCAAAGCCGAAAGAACAGATACCGGCACCGCCGTCTCCGAAACTGTTCCAAACGGGACTGCTCCCTCCGGCACAGGGGCCCCCGCCGAGGAAGATCCCGCTCTTAAATACAAAGCTGCAAAAGAGATGAACCAGCACATAATCGAGGCCTTCAGGAGCGGCGACAGCAGCGGGCTCTCCGAGCCGGAAGCGAAAACACTGGCAGCAGCTCAGGAGTTGATCGAAAGCTGCACCGGAGACGATATGAGCGCAGTCGATAAAGAGCTGGCTATCCATGACGAGCTGGCAAGGCAGATATACTACGATTATGAAAATCTTAACCCGATGCACGAGCACACAGAACATTCCGCCGACTCATACGGCGCACTGGTAGAGCATCAGGCTATATGCACAGGCTATGCCGAGAGCTTCTCTCTGCTGATGAACCTTATCGGTATTGACAGCATGGTGGTCAATGCGCACAGCTCCACCGGAGAGGAACACGCCTGGTCGCTTCTCAGGCTCGACGGCGAGTGGTACGCCTGCGATATGACCTGGGACGATAACCATCATACGGATCTGTCTGTCAGACACAGGTTTTTCAATGTAACCGACAGCGTCATGGAGAAGCATGACCACAAATGGGACAAGGGTGCCTACCCTGCTGCGGCCGGGACAAAATACAGCTACGCAGAGCTCTATTCCGTTGAAGTAAACAGTTCTGACGAGCTGCGCAATCTCATCAGCGGAAAGGTCAGCGAGCGCTGCTGCGATCTTTTCATAAGACCCGGCGCTTATTTCGGGAACGATGTAACGGCAGAGAGCTTCAAGAAGGAGAAACTGAGCGAGGTCAGCGATATCCTCAGCGGAGCCGGGCTCGTTCTGAAACAATACGAGATCTTCAAAACGAGCTTAGGGAATGTCCTGCGGCTGGAATTCGATTATCCCAACAAAGATAAATAGGAGGAAACATGAGATTCAGACCTTGTATAGATATACACAACGGCTGCGTAAAGCAGATAGTCGGAGGCTCGCTGAGAGACAGCGGCAGCTTTGCCGAGGAGAATTTCGTCTCTGAGCAGGATGCTGGCTTTTACGGCAGACTTTACCGCTCCAAGGGGCTCACAGGCGGGCATATCATACTGCTGAACCCCGCCGGCTCTCCCGAGTACGAAGCCGACTGCCGTCAGGCAGCGCTTGCTCTCAAGGAGTTCCCTTCGGGCTTGCAGATCGGCGGCGGGATATGCCCGGATAATGCCGGGAGATTTCTGGACATGGGGGCCTCTCAGGTCATTGTTACCAGCTATGTTTTCAAGGGCGGACGGTTCGACAGGGACGCTCTCAGGAGAATGGTAAAGGCTGTCGGCAGGGAGAAGCTCGTGCTTGACCTGAGCTGCCGCAGGCAGGGAAATAAGTATTATATCGTCACCGACCGCTGGCAGAAGTTCACAGAAGTCGAGCTGGACGAAAAAGCGCTGGACAGGCTCTCAAAGAGCTGCGCGGAATTTCTCATACACGCAGTAGATGTCGAGGGTAAGGCCTCCGGTATCGAAGCGGCGGTAGCAAAGCTGATGAAAGACAGCCCTATCCCCGCGACCTACGCAGGAGGGATATCATCCTTCGATGACATAGAAGAGCTCAGGAGCCTGGGGGGCGGAAAGGTGGATTTCACCGTCGGCTCAGCGCTGGACATCTTCGGCGGCAGCCTGCCCTTTGATAAGATCGCCGGATACACGGAGGGATAATAATGACTGAAAAGAGGATCGGGCTCAGGACAGAATTCATAAGAGTCAACTGCGAAGACTGGCAATCCCGCACTATGCCGGACGGCTATTCCTTCGGCGGCAATCAGGGCTGGTTCCGGGAGGAGAGCGACGGAGCTATCTCGCCCTACGGCTGCGGGCTGATCTCCTGTGCTGATATTTTCCTGTATATAAGCGGAAGAGTAAGGCTTATGCAGCCGGAATATATGTCTATCGTCCGGAGATTTGCGAAGGATCAGCTCCGTGTCCGGGGAAAGCTGGGGCTCAACGGCATCAGCATGGGTCTTGGCATGAGCAGGCTGCTGCGGGAAAAGAAGATCGCCATGCACGCCTCTTGGTGCTTCTCAAAAGAGAAGATACTGCCCCGGATAACAGATATGCTTAAAAAGGATATGCCTGTCTGCATATCTGTCGGGCCCTGCATCGGCTCGAAGGAAAAGATCAAGGAGTACGGAGTCGATCTGTTTATCCGCAATGGCAGGAAATTCATGCTTCCCGAATGGCGCAGCGGGCTCGTAAAGGATCATTATGTCACAGTTACCGGGATCATCCGCAGTGAGGGAAAAACCATGCTGGAAATATCCTCCTGGGGAGAGCGGTATTACATCGACTGGGCACAGTACACCGCATATCTCAATTCCGCAAGGACTTTCTTCTCCAATATCATGCTGATCGAACCCATAATATCCGGTTGATCGCTGACAGGCGCCGGATCTAAGTGCTCCGTCAGCGCGGAAGTATAATACCGCACGGGCAGGATCTGAGAAGCAGATCATAAATTCCTTATCAGAAATTATAATAATCTCTTGCAATCGGGAATAAAATATGTTATAATATAATGTCCGACATAGTCGGAGATATGACCGAAAGGCGATGTTGTATAAATGGCAAAGCTAAAAGTTGCCGTCCTCTTCGGCGGCAGATCTAACGAGCACGACATTTCTTGCATTTCTGCGGCACACGTAATAAGGAGCATCCCCAAGGATAAATACGACGTTATTACGATCGGGATCTCGAAAAAGGGGCACTGGTTCAAATATATCGGAGACACCGAGCTGATACCTACAGGCGAATGGGAGAAGCATCCCGATAATGTTCCCTGCATATTCAGCCCCGACCCGATACACAGCGGCTTCATAGCTTTTGAGCGCAGCGGCGAGACAGTTACCATCAAGGTTGACTGCGTATTCCCTGTTCTGCACGGCAGAAACGGCGAGGACGGCACTGTTCAGGGGCTCTTTGAGCTGGCAGGCGTCCCCTTTGTAGGCTGCGACCTTATCTCATCGGCTATGTGCATGGATAAGGATACGACCCATACCGTCCTGGAAGCCAACGGCATAAAGACTGCAAAATGGGTAAGGATACTTCGCAGCGAGCTGGACGAAAAGCTCTCGGAAAAGTGCGACGAGATGGAAAAGAAGCTCCGCTACCCGATGTTCGTGAAGCCCTGCAACTGCGGCTCGTCTGTCGGGATAACAAAGGCCAAGAACAGAGCTGAGCTGGAGGCCGGGATAAAGCTGGCTTTCGTTCACGATAAGAAGGTCATAGTCGAGGAAGGTATCGTCGGCAGAGAGATCGAATGTGCCGTTATGGGCGGCGAAAAGCCCTTCGTTTCAGATGTCGGAGAGATCAGGACCGTAGGCGAGTTCTATGACTACACCGCGAAATACGACGATGTAGGCTCTGAGGTCATCATCCCCGCAGAGATAACAGAGGCCGAGAGAGAGGCTGTAAGAGATGTAGTCCTCAGGAGCTTCAAGGCTATGGGCTGCGAGGGCCTCTCCAGATGCGACTGCTTCCTTACCGAAACGGGCGAGGTGATCCTCAACGAGATAAACACTATGCCCGGGCACACAAGCATAAGTATGTACCCGAAGCTCATGGAGCACGCAGGGATACCTTATTCCGAACAGGAAGACAGGCTGATCAAGCTCGCGCTTGAAAGAGCGGGGGTAGATTATGAATAATGCTGCCATTGGAGTGTTCGATTCGGGAGTCGGCGGGCTGAGCTGCGTTAAGGAGCTTACGGGGCTGATGCCCCACGAGAATATCATCTATCTCGGAGACACCGCAAGAGTCCCCTACGGAACAAAGAGCGTAGATACCATCGCCAGATATGCCAAGGAGGATATCGCCTTCCTTGAGAAATTCAATGTAAAGATGATACTCATCGCCTGCGGAACAGTATCGTCTGTGCTGATGTCCAGGCCGCTGTTTGAAGACAGCAGCGTTACGGAATACAGCGGAGTCATATACCCGACTGTCACAGCAGCCTGCGCCGCTACAAAGAACAACCGCATCGGAGTTATCGGGACACCTGCGACAATACGTTCCGGCTGCTATGGAAAGGCTATCCGTGAGCTCAGGGGGGATATCAGAGTGTTCTCCAAGGCCTGCCCTATGTTCGTCCCGCTGGTAGAGAACGGATATACAGATAAAAACGACCCTGTCGCCAAGCTCATCGCGGAGGAATATCTTGAAGGGATGAAGCGCGAGGGAGTCGATACACTTATACTCGGCTGCACCCATTACCCGCATCTTGAAGGAGTCATCAGCTCTGTTATGGGGGATAATGTCAGGCTCATATCCTCGGGAGCAGAGATCGCAAAATATGCTGAAAGGACTCTTGTATCTTCCGGCCAGGCTGCGGAGCGCGATGAGGCAGGCACTGTCGAGCTCTACTGCACTGACAGCGAGGAGCTCTTCTCAGAAAACGCAGGGATATTCCTAGGAAAAAAGGATACTGTCTCGGTATCGAGATGCAGCGTGAAGTAAAACAATGCAGAATGCTATCCAAAGCAGAATGCATAGCGGATGAAAATACGGCTCGCGGCGATCTGCCCCGGCCGGACTTCATGATCGTGCATTGAAAAATAAGGAGATAAAATTGAAAAAGAAAGTAAATATAAAGCTGCTCAGCAGACAGAACGACGGCGAGCAGTCCGAGCAGATGGAGCTGAGGACAGAAGGCCTGTTCTCCTTCGGGAAGGACAGCTACGAGATCTCGTATACCGAGACAGAGGCCACAGGCTTTGAGGGCTGCACCACCAAGCTCGTTGTGGACGGCAGTTCAAAAGTCGTTATGACCAGAACAGGCAACGCTTCTTCCGATCTGATAATCGAGAGCGGGATAAAGCACCATTGCCATTACGGGACACCCTTCGGGAAGTTCATGGTCGGAGTCACAGCAAAAAGGATAAACTCGCAGATGACCGCAGAGGGCGGGACACTGGGAGTAAGCTATGTAATAGATGTCAATTCGAGCTACATCGGGGATTTCGATATCGAGGTCTCTGTTACGCCGAGAAACTGAAATGGGAGGCTTGTTAATATGTCAGATCTTATAAGAGAAGCCAGCGAGCAGGTGCGCGAGCTGGTTATGAATGCACTGGGAGAGTGTGTCGCAGCCGGGATCTTCCCTGCCAACCCGATCCCCTCCTTCAATATCGAGATCCCTGCCGACCCAAAAAACGGCGATATGTCCACCAACGCAGCTATGGTCTGCGCCAGAGCCTTCCGTACAGCCCCCCGCAGGATCGCAGAGGAGATCGCCGGAAAGGTATTTCTGAAGGGTTCCTTCTTCGAGAAATGCGAGGTCGCGGGCGCAGGATTTATAAACTTCTTTTTCGCTAAGGAGTGGTTCTCGGAGGTTATCGGGGCTGTCCTCGGAGAAAAAGAGGATTATGGCAAGACCTTCATGGGCGCCGGGAAGAAAGTGCTGCTGGAATATGTCTCGGCTAACCCTACAGGCCCCATGCATATCGGCAATGCCCGCGGCGGCGCCATAGGCGATTGCCTCGCTTCCGTTATGGAATACGCCGGGTATTCGGTATCGCGCGAGTTCTATGTCAACGATGCCGGAAATCAGATCGAAAAATTCAAGACCTCCCTCGAAACACGCTATCTCCAGCTTTATAAGGAAGGCATCGTGATGCCGGAGGACGCTTACCTCGGAGAAGATATCATCGACCACGCCAAAGCCTTTGCAGAGATCTACGGCGACAAGTACGTCGAAGCCGACAGCGAGGAGCGCAGACAGGCTCTCTGCGATTTTGCCCTCCCGAAGAATATCGAGGGGCTGGAGAGAGACCTGAAAAAATACCGCATCGTTTACGACAGATGGTTCCGCGAGAGCGAGCTGCATCAGAACGGCTCTGTCGCGGATATAATCGAGAAGCTCAGAGAGAGCGGCTATACCTATGAAAAGGACGGCGCCCTCTGGTTCCGCTCCTCTGCTATGGGCGACGAGAAGGACAGAGTTCTTGTCCGCGACAACGGAATACCCACCTATTTCGTTCCGGATATCGCCTACCACTACAACAAACTGGTCACAAGAGGCTATGATATCGCCATAGATATCCTCGGCGCCGATCACCACGGCTATATCCCGCGTATGAAAGCGGCTATGCAGGCGCTGGGCGTTGACCCGAAGAGGCTGGATATGGTCATCATGCAGATGGTAAACCTCGTCCGCAACGGCGAGAAATACAAGCTTTCCAAGCGTTCCGGCAAGGCCATTACTCTCTCTACCCTGCTGGATGAGATACCTATCGATGCTGCAAGATTCTTCTTCAACCTCCGCGAACCCAACTCCCAGTTCGATTTCGATCTGGAGCTGGCTGTTTCCCAGACCTCGGACAACCCGGTCTACTATGTGCAGTATGCACACGCAAGGATCTGCTCTGTCCTCAGAAAGCTCAGTGAAGAGGGCATCGAAGTCAGAGCCGCCAATGCTCAGACTCTTTCCGCTCTCGGCGAGCCCGACGAGACCGAGCTCATCAAATATCTGGCTACCCTGCCGACTGTCATCAACGATTCAGCCAGGAATTATGACCCGGCCCGCATAACCCGCTATGTCTGGGAGCTGGCGACAAAGTATCACCGCTTCTACACCAACTGCCGCATAATGGGCGAGGAAGAGAATGTCCTTCAGGCAAGAGCTTCACTCTCGCTGGCTGTAAAGCAGGTCATCTCCAACATCCTGACGATGCTCAAGATCGACTGCCCCGAAAGAATGTAATATCCCGCTCCCCTGCCTGGTCTATGGCAGGAGACTGACACAGAAAGGAACAGACTATGGACAACAAGATAGACAAAAAGAAGCTCCTGCTGGGCGCACTGTTGAAATGCTGGCTGGAGTCGGAATTTCTGGGGCTGTTCGTGTTCCTGTTCTTCTGGGCGGTCTCCAAGGCTTTCGGGCTTTTCGGGAACATACTCTTCGGTGTTGTCGGGATAGTAACGATGTTCGCAGTTACGGCTGATTTCGGCCTCAAAGAGGGTAACAAGGCTTTCAAGAAGGTCTCGCTCCACGGAGCGGAACCCTGCCGGGATTTCGGCCTTGCTATCGGTGCCGTTGCTTCAATTCCCTGCTGGCTTTCGTTGCTGCTGCTGGGGCTATCAAAGCTTGGAGTCCTGCCAAACATTCTTCCTGCCTACAAGATCATGAACGCCTATTTCTTCCCGATAATCGACATTCCAGCACATACAGCAGATGTTGCGGAGATGCACCCTGCCTGCTTCGCACTGTTCCTGCTGATACCGGTGATCTTCATACTCAGCGGCTGGATATCCTTCCGCTGGGGTTACGATCAGGTCGATCTCAAATCAAAGCTGCTTTATAAAGAAAAATAACGCGGCTGAACGCACAAAACACAAGATACCCGCCGCACCTGCATCTCGATGATGACCGAGAAAGATGTATCGCCTACACTGATAATGAGCCATTCGGGTGCTATGTTGCTGACCGGGAAGGTTTATACGCACGCTAATGTGCAGGAGCTGTTGGAGGCTATCAATAGGATACAGGTATAAAATGACCGCTGAGGGAAGTGATCTCTCAGCGGTTTGACTTTAATCTGTAAAAACTGATAGTTTTGCAATTACTGTATCTCCACATTTAGGACAGAGAACGGAGTTTGAGGATATGACACTGCATCAGCTCCGCCATTGCAACGCTACAATGCTCCTGAACAGCGGTATCGACTTGAAAGTTGTGTCAGAGCATCTTGGTCACTGTGATGTGAACGTCACCGCCGACATCTACGCCGATGTTCTGCGAAAAACAAAAGCCCGAACCGCCGGGCAGATCGAGCTGTGCCTTGCTTAAAAGCAAATAAAAACCTCCCTGCGTGAACAGGGAGGTGACCAATTGACCAATAGTTGACCAAAGAGTTTTTGGAACACTCGCAAAGTGCGTTGATACGCAGATTTTGAGGTGTGTGATTATCTCTTCGTTAACGCTTTGATAACGCAAACCCCAGTAAATAGACACTTTTAATGCATTGTGGGTGCTGTACGGGTGCTACGCAACAATTCTTACATGCACTCATATGTTCTTTTCACAGATCATACCATGTTTCCTCTTCTTCTCTTTCACTAAGTTCCGATATGTATTTCTCCATCGCCCCCTCAAGTTCTGCCTTATATTCTTTCTTATAACTGAATGCAACCTTTGCGATGACTAAAGATACACACATCCAAGAAATGGGATTAGCAGGACGATCTAACACGTTATACATCGCTCCAGAAATCTCTATTGACGGAATCGTATTGAACACATACGGGATCACGAAGAGAAAAGGTGGCAAATAGAGGCTTGATCCAGCATAAATAGCTAAAAAGACTACAGCCGTCTCCATTGTCTCTCCGAGTCCGTTTTCCTTTGATGTTACATATAAGATGATGATAATTAGTACAGCCAGAAGCGCCGTCAGATCAAGAAATCTAACAAAGTGTAATTTTCTTTCAAACTTCCGCACTCCTCTTTCGACAAATGTCTTTGATGCGCCATCTCTTATCAGTTGCCGTTTCTTCCCTTCGCTCATGATGCCAAATTCTTTTCGTCTTATTTTCACATATGTCAGTAATCCTGTAACCAGCAAAAATAAGATGCAGAGTACCGGTTTGCTCACGAGCATCCGCATATCTATGTCATGATTCTTGAATAAGACTGTTTTAATGAAATAGAGGATCATTATGTAACTTACGAGGAAGAACACAAAGCATATGGCACTTGAAACGATATACATCAAACACCTGAGTCCAAATTTTATCCAACCCAAAGGCGTCCTGTTCTCTTTTAGGTTCATCGTACCGATGACTTTGTCCAGCGCCTTTTTCTTCTTTTTTGCCAATTTTTTGTCTTTCAATAGATTCCCCTCTTTATTGCACTTATTGCTTGTCGGCATATGAGACGAAAGTCGGTTATATTTGTGATAGGCATTGGTTAGTATCTTAGATCTCAGCAACGGCATTCCTGTAAACGCGATATCGTTTGCGTTTGGCAGCGCCGTCCTCATATCTTTCGCAAGGTCTTTATACTACCTCATATAGACTTTATCAGCACATGGTAAGAAAAGGCTAAAATTTTTGCTATTTTTCGGATGGTAGAAATTCACATTTCAAATCCTTCCCTTGTGGTAATACCATAGCAAATGGTCAAACCCATTTCGGCTTATCTCAATACCGGATGCCTCTCTAATGCCATCCACAGCCTGCCTATAATCCTTATAATCGCTCAAATCATATTCTTGTGCTATCTGAAAATACTCAAGATACAAAGGCAACACCGTTTTAAGTATTCCATCATAAATTGAATAATTGTCCTGAAACTCTGTTCCTTCAAAAACATAAAAGCAGGCGTAATGACAAAACTTGCTTGCAAAAGAAGGATTGTTTCTTGCTCGTTCTTTTGCAGACGTTATTCTGGAAATCTCACGAATTAATGCCATATCATTGTAATCAGGATCTTTAAGGCACTTAATGATCTCATTCCGATCAAATCGGCATATTCTATCCGTTATCTCCTGCCTTCCACACTTATCAGCATTCAAATGGGTACTGTTCTCTCTATCTACCGATTCCACTGCACCTTTAATGATTTCCTCATATGTATATGAATTGCACGATCCTTCATCAAGCAAAATGATTTTCAATAGTGTCATCCAATAAGCAGATGAACCGCCGTACTTCACCTCTCCTTTTCTGTTATAAACAGGAGCCGCATTAACATCTGTTGAATGTATGTAGGCCGAGTCATTGCGTATCATAGCCTCGACTATAGCCACATTGTCACGCGTCAGTTTAGCCAGCGGTTTTCCTTGGAATGTTATTTCCTCTATCATCTTGCTTTTTGCAAGTTCCAACTCATCCTGAATGGTGTTCTTCATAAATCTCCTCCAAACAGTTTATAGAGCCAAGTTAAATGCTCCAGAAAACGCGTACTTTTAGCTTTCTATCAAAGCAGCATTTACAAACAGTTGTCTCACAGCATTAGCAGAAACATCTATCCCGTTTATTCCAAATGGAATACCATAAAGATATACCGTATTATTTATTCCTCCCATTTGTTCTAAATAGCTTATTTTTCGGCAGCTGGGTTTGCTGGCTGGATAGAACAATATGCCGGTCTTATTCTTTTCAGGCGAAAACGAACAATACGCTAACAATTGATGCAAATCTGCTCTATGAGTTTCTTTAAGTATTTCTGAGTTTTGCCCAAACGCATAGTAATGCGCTTTGTACTTTGCATCTGCCATAAAATATCTAGTGCCACATTTTACGACCATATCGGGCTCAAGATATTTTAATCCCCACTGGGCAATTTGTCCTCTACCCTGAATTTTGCTATTTGATACAACAGTACCATCAACGCCTCTTAAGCTTGTCTCCACCACATATTGAGCATAACGTTCAAACAGCTTTGCCATATCAATACGCCATGCCACACAAGAAGTTGTGCCCTTTTGCAGTAATGTGTTAGCTTGATGCTTTACTTCTTTTATGGTGTGAGGATCGCTTGCATGTGTTGCTATATAATTCGTTGCACGGGCTTTAATTGAAGCATTTTTCTTCTGAAGCGCAATTATTTTGCTCCGGTACTTATATCGGATTGATTCAGGAACATTTTGCTGTAAAACAATAGATTTAGCGATATCACAAACATAAATGAGTTCCCGCCACTCACTATGGTTCACAGACAAAATGTTATCAGATGACGGATAATTCAGTGCCTTTATAGGATCAGCGGAGGTCTTGGAATGTTTCGACCAATCAGTATTTGATTTGGGGAAATGATGGTTTCCTTTTACTACTTCAAATTTCACCCAATGCTGTTTTTGTGCTGCCTCGAATAAATCAATATACTTTGCAGCTTCATAATACATTGGCGGCCGAAGCTGAATCGGCAATGATAGTGCTTCACCATCAGCATATTCCGGAGAGATGGAGTACTCAAGCTTGCTCAGGATTTGTGTCAAATCAGAAAAAACGTGATCCGAATTATCAAATCTTGGTATAATTTGAAAGTCCTTATGTGCTATACCGTCATACGGCATCTTAATTGGAATGGCACTAATGTATCCGGTAGTTCGAAATCTAATTGATAGCTCACTTCCTGTACCATTCATTTCTAGAGATATTCCGGCAAATGAAAACATTTTTTTGTTTAATAATAGAAATTTTTGAACGGCGCTTTCTAAATACCGCTTGTCGACACTTTTATCAAAAAGCCGCTCATATATTTCTTGGCTCCGGATTTCATATGATTCAGACAGACACGGCATTTGAAAAAAGAGCTTCTCCATTATTTAAACATCTCCTCGTTAATTCTTTTTCGAAAATAATTAACAAAATCATCTTTGGCACGAGCGAGCATACCATCAAGAAGGTATTCTTTTATGAGAGGCATTACTTCGTATCTAAGCCTATTTTCAATTTCACCGGGATCAGCATTAGAGACAACAAAATATGCATGCCCCGGTTGAAGGTTTAACTCTTCGTCGGAAGCGTATTGTTCGAAGATATCGGCTATTGCATTGAATTCATCTTTACAAAAATGCTTTCCCGCATCAGCTAATATTTCATGAGGGAATATAGTATACCAAGCAAAACGACGTCTTAAAGCAAAATCTACGACAGCCAGACTTCTGTCCGCTGTATTCATTGTTGCTATGACATAAAAGTTATCGGGTAACTTATCGAGTTCAAGTCCTGGACAAATCTCAATTTTAACATTGTGGCTTGTCATTGTAGGCTCAAATAAATAGAACGAGGGACCTAAAACATTGGATAGATTTGCACGATTAATCTCATCAATTATGAGATACACCTTTTTATTCTGGCTTTCGAGTTTAATTGCCTCTTTGATTGCCTTAACAAAAACGCCTTCCCTTTCAGAATATTTCAGAGCGCCTGCATTTACATCCGGTATTATGCCATAAACAAAATCGCTATAAGATGTCTCAGCATGGAACTGTGTAAAAAACACTATGTCATTATCTGTAGGAATAAGTTTTGCCAATCTGGTTTTTCCGGTTCCCGGAGCGCCTTGAAGAACAACAAACTTTCTTTTCTCTAACAGATCTGTTACATTTTGTCCATCATTGATTATGAGCGTTGAAACTGTTAGCGCTGTTCCAACAGCTGTCCTTTGCGCATTGTTTGACGGCCAGCGACGAAGATTAGCGTATATTGCTAAGTATTTGGAAATCAATTTCTTTCCGGCATCATAGTCGTTAGGATCAAACAATGTGGCGGTAAGCAATACTTTACCATAGCTTTTCACAGCATTGTCAAGAGTATCAGAAGTATTATTCTCGCCGCAGAATGTGGAAAAGCCGTCGGAACTTTCAATATCCATGAAATCATTTTTAATGAAAGTGTTACTATCTAAATATTTCATAAACAAACGTCTTGTTCCAGGAAGCGAAACAAGAGCGTAATCATTTTTATACCCTAAGCTTCCAACTCCCAGTGCAATTATCCATCTATCATCTGTATCGTTTGGCTCGTTGCTTGGAAAAACGACAATACTAAGATCAGAGTAAGCGCCGGAGGCATCTTCGCCCTCACTAATGCAGCCGAAGTAAGCGCCTTTATCAGGAAACGGATTATTAACGTTCTTTCTAAAAACATATTTTTTGTTTCCGCGATAAACTCCGCCAAAACAGGAAATCTGATCTTCAAAAAAGTGAAGATAGTCATGTGCGCTTGCAATGTTTGAATACATAGTATTATCCTCCTTGTATTTCGTCTTATATTAGATAAAAACATATGTGAATAACAGTAAGTAACAAGGTTTTAACCCGTTATCAACCATCCACAGATCGTTACCCCAAGTCACATTCTCCTTGCTTTTGAGCGATTTTTCAATACTAACCACCGTATATTAGGACAAATATGTCCTCGCAGTCATATCAGTCATCTTCTGCCATTTCCATAATGTCGCTCACATCACACTGAAGCGCCACACAGATCTTTTCGATTATTTCTGTGTTTACATTCTCGTTCTTAGCCAGCTTGGTTATTGAAGCCGAGCTGATACCTGCAAGCTGCTGCAAATCCTTTTTCTTCATATCTTTGTCTATCAGGAGCTTCCAAAGTTTTTTATAGCTTATGGCCATAGTTTCTCCTCGCTTTCTGCTATCAAATATGCCATTAAAAGAACTCTTACAGACATTATAACACAAAAAAGATGAAAAATCAAGATTTATTCCTGCAATCACTCGATTTTCTCTGTTTTTCGCTTGAATTTTAGCGCATTTTGTGTTATAATGGTAATAGTTATTATATTTGTTGCGGTTATGAACGGATCATAAGTGTAGTAATCTTTGACTAAAGCATTTTCAGCACTATTTGTTTTGGAGGTAACTATCTTGTTAATAACTTGCTATTATTTTGATGATATCAGACAATCATATTTTAAAACGGATTATCGCTCAATGGTAGATCTTGAGGAAAAAAATCCTGCTGAATTCTTGCGACGCAAGTCCAATTTGTTTAGGCGTGAAGACGGCAAGATTCCCATGGTATTAGTAAGGAACGGACTTCACCGTGGGTTCAGAAGAAAGGGAAATGCTGGAGGTAATAATACTGATTACTCTAGAGGTGAGCATGAAAGCCTTTCGCATCAAGGAAATAAAGAGGTACTGTCTCAACTTAACCAATTACAGCTTTCGTTCGGCGATGAAAAAGTCACATTATTTATCGATTATTCAGAATGCGAGAAAGCTGTAATATGTAACGGAAACAGATACGAAGTTGATATTTATTTCAAGCTGGAAAGAACGGATCCTGCAGAATACTATGATAGATGGGGCGGGGAATTGTGGTTTGAAGTGTTTCATACTTGCAAAGTAGATAAAAAGCAAGCTGAAGATTTTGGCATAGAAAGCAAAACTTTATTCGAATTTAAAATACCTGATTCTTTTGGTTTTTTTGACAATATTACCGAAGAAGGATATGTCAAAAGACAGGCGTTTTTAAAGGAGAAGTATTTTGATAACGGTGTCAAAGGGTTGCTAATTTGTCAAAAGCACGGAGACAGAGCTTGCATATGGAAAAGAAGTATCAACGGCAATATGACCGCCCGAATTGGTGGCTCAAACTTTACTGTTATAAAAAGTAAATATGACACAAGCTACGGAATTATGTACGGAAACGGTCTTCAAAAGTGGGAATACAATCAACAAAAATTTGAAACGGAAGAAGTCGCAATGAAAACAGCTGAATATTTTGCTTTTCTTTTATATAACAATTTGAAGATTGATTAGATATTTTCATTCAAATCCCTGTGAAAATGTATCCGGAATGTTCTTTATTATATAAAACATATGATTAATGTTATTACCATTCTATTATCTGTATTTATTTCATTAGTTGTTGTGGTTTTGACCGGATCAGGCAGATTCTCTCCTTTGAATCCTCTGACTGTTATATCAAAAGTGACCTGCTCTGATTTTATATCAAAAGTAGTCTTTGCATCGGTCATAATTGTTATAATTCTTATATCAATTATGGCGTTCGTTACTTTTGATAGATTCATGTTCTGCCTTATTGTTGCCGCCGGTAAAAGAGGTGGTTTCTCCCACCGGCAGACTGACAGCGCACCACCACAATGGTACATGGTCAAAAACTTTTTCGTCGATAATAGATTTCAAATCTATATCTTGATAGAGCTATGGTATGTTAGGAGGCAAAAAAATGATTTACGGTTATTGCCGAATCAGCACAAAAAAGCAATCGATCGACAGACAGATCCGCAATATCAAGGCTGCCTTCCCTGAAGCAGTCATCATTGAGGAAAGCTATACCGGAACTTCAGTCAATCGCCCCGAATGGAATAAGCTGCATCGGCAGCTTAGAGAAAATGATATTATTATATTTGACAGCGTAAGCAGAATGAGCCGAAATGCATCCGAGGGCTTCCTATTATATAAGGAACTTTTCGAGCGTAATGTAAGTCTTGTGTTTTTGAAAGAGCGACACATTGATACAGAGGCTTATCGCGAGGCTATGAAGGGAATCATCTCTCAGACCTTTACTTCCGGAGATGTCGCTACTGATGAACTGGTTAATTCCATAATGACTGCTATTAATAAATTTATGATGAATAAGGTAGAGCAAGATATCTATAAAGCCTTTGAACAGTCTGAGAAGGAAGTACAGGATCTCCGTCAGCGTACTCGTGAGGGTATAGAAACTGCTCGTTTAAACGGCAAGCAGATCGGCACGGCGAAAGGGACGATCTTTGAAACAAAAAAGAGCCACATCGTAAAGCCTATGATATTAAAGTACAGTAAAGACTTCAATGGTACTCTCTCAGATAAAGAATGCATGAAACTGATAGGTCTTGCCAACAATACCTATTATAAATATAAGCGTGAGCTGAAGGAGGGCAATGGTCTTGTCGCAGGATAATAAATCTTCAGTATTACAAATAATCACCGGTGATGTTTTTGATCTGACAGCTGACGCTTTGGTCTTTCCCGCCAATCATAAGCCTATCATTGGTGGAATTCTTGATGGACAGGTATATGAGAAAGCGGATCAGACCAATTTGCTTGCCGACAGAGAGAAAATTGGTTATCTTCACGGCGGAGAGACTGCCATTACACCAAGCCACGGCGTTCCGGGATATAAATACCTGATTCATGCAGCAGTACCGGTATACAAATCCGGTCATTCTTCCGACAAGCTGAAGAGCTGTTATGTGAACGCGCTTATGTCTGCCGATTCCAACAGGTTAAAAAGCGTTGTTTTTTGCCTCCTTGGCACAGGCTATTCTCGTTTTCCCGAAGACTATGCAGAGAAATGCGCCCGAAAAGCCATCGAATCTTTTTTGGATGAGCATCCCGACACAACCATAAAAATCATCCAGCTCGTGAAATTTGCAGATCAGAGCAAATATAATAAGTCAGTAAAAACCTTGGATGTTCTGAAAAAGTTAGATGCCGATGCTCTTGTGGATATTGACCTCAATCCTGAATCAAAAATCGGGAAACGCAAGAAAAAGCTCGACGATAGGATAAAGCAGCAGCTTGATACACAAAGAAAAACACTTGCAGAGCTGTATTATTCCGAACAGAAAGCATTTGTTGAACAGCATGCCACAGAATATGATGATGCTTACGATGAATTCAACGATCTTAAATACCTTGAAATAGTTGGGGCGGCAAAAAAAGATACAAGTAAAACGCAATTAACAAACGCTGAACTTGCTGAAGAAATCTATATGACCGTCAAAAAGGATACAGCCAAAAACGGAAGAGCCAATGATATTTCCAAGATCAGAAATCTCCGCTCTGCCAAGGGCGTAAAATATAAAAGTGCTTATATTTTTCTGAGCAAAAAGATAAATGTTCTTCGGCTATGTCTTGGATTACAGCTTGATCTTGATGATACCAGCCTGCTTATGCTAACAAGAGGCCATTTCTTTCCCAGCACAGACTTTGATTACGAAATAGCCGAATACTATATCAAATCGCATAAGTGGTTTGAAGCGTTGGCTGATTATGAAGAAGAGTTTTCCGGAAAATCCGGGAATGACTCTTCACCCGATATAGAAAAAGAATAATAGTAAATGCGTCGCATATAAACAAATATGTGACGCATTTTTTGTGTTGGTATGACATACTGCATATGGCACTACCTAACAACCGCTTTTGCGAAGCTAATCGGTCAAAGTTGTTTAAAAACCGCAGAAAAATCATTCATCAGGTAGATATTCCATCTAATTGAAGATGGTAATTCCTTGTACTATATTTGCCATGCTCTCTAACTCCCGTTTTAATCATGAGAAAAGCACCTACCGAAACGATAGGTGCTTGTTATATACAATAATCAAACATTTTTATTTTCTCACTTTTTTCATTTTGATTCACTGATTACTGTGACAGGTCAATCCTGCATTTACTTGCTTTACCACTTCCACATTTTCTCAATATACTCTTTGCAGTCTTCAAAGCTCTTTTTACCTTGAGCAACATCCAAGAGAATGTAGAAAACATCCTCGTAGTATTTAACCGCCCCCTGTATTTCCCATATAGTTTCAGCAGGTCTTTCCTCAACCATAGAGTACGGAAGTCTAAGGCTATAGGCTATATCATTATAGTCATCCACATAAAATCTTCCGAAAGCCTTAACATATGTATTGATGATATTAATCGTATAGAGCGTTTCATCGTAATACTCATCGGTAAGCACCCGAGGACTTATAAATGTTAGGATATCACAATACTTCTCTGCAAAATCGAATGTCATCTGCAATTCATGGGTTCTGCTGTCCATTTTAAAGGTAAGATGTATTTTATGCCTACCCACATTGGTTTCTTTGTAGATGTAACCCAAATCAGTGCGCAAGAGTTCTTTTATCCTCTTCTTTGCCTCAATTCTATTATCCATATGCCGTCCTCCTTAGTGGATTTCGTTCAACAAAAGAATTTTTGCAGCGAACGAATTCCTTACAATTCCTGTATAAAGAGTTTTCAGATGATTAATAGCATCCTCAAGCTGTGATGTCGTGAAATTGTATGTTACACCACTTCCGGCGTTTGCTACCGATATAGGTTTTACCTTGAGCTTTTCTACATCAGCTCTTGTGAGTGCATTAAATGGATGTTTCATATGCTCACACCTCCCACTTAAGAAGAGCCGACTTTACCTCTTCAATTACCTTTTTGTCCTGTTCACGATTAAGCATAAGGATCTCTACAAGTATCTTTACCATCTCTGGTCCCGTTAAGTCTTCCTCTTTGGCTTTTTTCTCACCAACCTCCATAACTTCCTTTTGTAATTCGCACAGATAAATAAACCATATCAATTCAATTTCGTACTTAGTCTGCAAGGTTGTCAGATTCAATGCAGACATTATGTTTTCTTCAACTTCAGTCAATGCATCTTCAAGTTCTTCATCTACCGTAACCTGTAAAGCTGTAGGAAATGCCACGTCACTAGGAATTTTATTTTTAAACTTCTTTAATTCCTTCGCATCATTTTTCAGTTCCTCAAGTGTACGATTCTGTGCTTTTGGGATAGCACGGTTAAACTTCCCGTTCCTTGAAGTATCAGAATTAAAATCAATTTCATCAATTCTGTCTTCAAGATATCCTATACAACTGCTTCCTTTACATGATCTCTTTACCATAAAGAAATCCTCCTTATACGATTAGTCAAAGGAATATCTGTATCACCTTTGCTAACTATATTATAAGTTAGTTTTCGTAATTTGTCAATACCCTTTTATAACTTTTTTGAAAATTTACTCAGAAAACGCATCTGCAACGGATGGATTCCGCAGAATGCAGACATACAACAAGTGTGGTATGTCATACCACTTTTTTTATTTTCATATATGGCATACTAAGTACAGTTGGCAACAACAATAATTATTATCATAACGAAAGGAGCAAAACTCATGAGTCTTGCAAAAAACATTTTGGTTTATGATTCTACCGGCAATAGCGAGAAAATACTTCTTGCATGTCACGCTGCGGAGGGACGAATTTTCCTGACGGAGTCAATCTGCACGGATACTGCCACAAAGTTCATGGCGCTGATGCAATACATGGAATCAGAAAAGAAAACAGTACAGCTGTTCATCAACTGCTGCGGCGGCGAAGTCAATGCCGGACTCCTTATGTACGATCTCATCCGTACATATCCCTACGATATGGAGATCTATTGCACCGGACTGGCGGCAAGTATGGCAGCAATCCTTCTTGCAGGCGGCAGTAAGGGCAAACGCTTTATTTTGCCCCATTCTCATGTGCTGATTCATGAACCAAGAGTCCCGGAAGGCTTCGGAGGCACGGCTACAACGATCGAGAAACAGGCACAGAGCATACTTGAAATCAAGACGGTAGTTAATGGTCTGCTTGCCGAAGCAACCGGCAAATCGCTTGATGAAATCAACGAGGCTACCGCCTACGACAATTATATGACCGCAGAGGAAGCTGTTGCTTTCGGTATCTGCGATGAGATTAAAGCCATCTATTAAGGAGGAATAACAATGCTGATCCAAAATGCTAAGGGGAAGATCTCTCCTGCAAAGAACACGGATCCGGCAAAAGAATTGGAAAATGCCAAATACATACTTGCCAGAAATGTGATCCGTGATCTGGATGAACGTAAAACGCTGATTAACAATAACATTATCGTTGCGGGTTCAAGCGGAAGCTTCAAAACATCACGATTTGTAGAGCCAAATTTACAGAGAGCTGAAGGCAATTATGTAATCTCAGATCCAAAAGGCTCTCTCATAAAGAAGTATTACTGGCTATTCAAGGAAAAAGGGTACGATGTCATTCAGGTCGATTTTCAGGATCCCGCAACATCAATGCACTGGAATCCTCTGACACAGATAACATGCACGCAAGACATTATGAAGATAGCAAGTGCATTGTGCCTTGATAAAATAAACGGAAGAACAACGATCGATCCTTATTGGGACAGAATGGCATTGCTTTTAATCTGCGCATTGATCGCGTATATAATCGAGACAGGATACAAGCCATGCAGCTTCCGTGGAATTCTTAATCTGCTGCGAGAATGTGACCGCCGTGAGCGTGTTAGTGGTGTCGGTGGCAATCGAATACGCAATCCCAAAGCCTCTGCTCTTTCAGATCGTTTTGAAGAACACTACAGGAACCATCCTGACAGCTGGGCTTATGAACAGTTCAAGAATGTTGATGCAGCTCCTGATAAAACATTCGATACCATCCGCAGCGTTTTGGTTTCCAAGTTCTCAAATTACTGCACGAAGGAAATAGACGAAATGACATCTTCCAATGATATTGATTTTTCAGAGCTTTCCGGGAAGAAAACCATCATCTTTGTAATTCAGAGCGACCATGACAGAGCTATGGATGGGCTTGTAAACCTCTTCTTCTCTCAGGCAATAGACGGATTTATTAAAAGTGCAGATACTTACCCTAACCAGCGTCTTCCGATACCTGTAAGATTCTTTCTGGATGATTACGGCGCTACTACTGTGATCGATAACCTTGATGCAATGATCTCAACGATCCGTTCTCGGGGGATCTCGGTAGTCCTCATTCTTCAATCGGAAGCGCAGTTATTAAAGGCTGGTTATGGTGAAAACAAGACTATCATTTCAAATTGCGATACTTATATTTATACCGGCGGCAACGATATTGAAACAGCACGCGCAGTAAGCACCCGCTGCAACAAACCGCTACAACAGGTGCTTACTATGCCGATTGGTTATTGTTGGGTGTTCACCAGAGGAAGCAAGCCGGTATTTACACAGCTTGTAGACAGACAGGAAGTACCGGAACGCTATGAAATGCTTTCCGTTCCTGCTACGAAAAAACCTGAAATGAAGCCTTATGCTTCAGAAGATCCATTGGAGGAGTTTATGGAACTATTAGAGTTTGCAGATATTACGTAAGGATTCATAAGGCTTACCATACCCTGAACCACTTGATTGATCGCATCAAAATTATATTCCAAATATTTTTGATCTGCAAAGACAAGTGGTTTCAGTTTAGCCTTTTCCTTGCGTCCGAGGCGATTCCAATACACCGCTTTTTCAGAATTATATTGTAACAATTCAAGAAGAACCTTTTCAGTATCGTTAAGTTGAATATCTTGCGAGAATGAACCCTTCGGATCGAATACTGTTACTTTAGGCAGCCAGTTATTGTAAAGTTTTTGTCCCCAATCTGGCAATGACGGATTTCCAACGGTAATCTCAATTCGAGTCAACGGGGTAGACAAACCGCTTTCCTCGCTCTTATCGTAAAGTTTCACATGTCCGGAATCATTCCGTTTCTTGCCAAGATATTCTGTTGAGCAATCTTTAGATGCCTTATATATAAGCTGTGCACGTTTATCTTTAAGTAAATGTACCAACATCCTATTGATTGGAATATCAATAGCTAAATCAAGAGATTCAAAACTATAGCTCTCAGCAAGGGACAAAATCGTCCTTACTTCATCAATAATATGCTCATTTTCATGGCATTTATTAGGGTTGAACTCTATAATACCGCATTTCAGCTTCTCCTTGGAGTTATAGATGAATTTCATGGAAACCGTTGCAGCTTTATTTCCGAAGGAATCATAATAGCTTTTCTCACAAGGAAAACGATAACGATACGAATGCTCTTCCGGTTCTTTTAACATTATCCCCGGAATCATTTCAGATAAGTATGTATAGTCAGACAGTATATTGTCTACTAATTCATCAGGCAGCACAATAGACAGCTTAACCTTATCAATCGAATAAGTTTTATTGTCTACAGTAACTGGATTTAGATAAGGAATTTTATCCATGTTTGCGCATCACCTTTTTATATCCGTCTTGTTCAAGCATTAACTCGACGAATTTGCGGCCTTTTTCAGTCCATCTTAGATACTTCATAGTAGGCATATCTAAAATTAAGCCTTTACCACGAAGTCTACCGTAAAGATGGTACTTGTTCTTATCGAGATACTGAACGTTTCTATATTCCAAGTACTGGTTAAGAATCCAAATGTCCATGCGATATTCTTTTGCAATGTCCATCGTGCTATATACTTCCTCAGCAAGGACAGTAACATCAGACGCTTGGCCATTTCCCTCAGAAGGAGGTTCAACAGAAATAACTGCTGTCAGTTGGCCTTTTTCGATATTCTCCAAAGGAATATCAGAAGTATACAGTTTTATATCAGCAGGATTAACATTATGGTCTGCTGCTATTAACTTGGTAAACCCTTCACGATTAATATATAGCCCTAATGAGGTTTGGTTTAATCTTGCTTGGTTTTCACTTGTACTAATCTCACTGCCAACGATTATTGCTCTTATACACTTGTCCAAATCTTTTATGGTTGTACTGGTGGTGCTTTTGAGAGAATTCATTGTATCGTCAAAATTATAATAGATCTTTCCAAAAACATGAGCTGTTCTGATTTCATACTTAATTGTTTTTTTCATAGTAATCTTCTGCTCCTTCCTGAAGTTCCGAGGAACACTTTTCCGTAGTAACTATAGGGACTTGAGTGTCATCCTCATTTGGTTCATACATGTATCCTGTGTACTCATACAGCAGTTTGGGGGATACATAATAGTCATACTGTAAATGGTTTTCATCGGTCTTGAATGCCGTACCAAAAGGTAACAGACCTCTTTGTAAGCCTATCCGAACAAACATGGAGGATTTACCCATGATTTTAGCCACAACCGAAATTGGCACATTATGTGCTGCACCTTCAGTCATGCTGATCCGCCTCCTTCCTTCTCTTTGGCAATCTGGTCTATGATCGTCATGAGCTCATTTTCCTTGTCGTTAGAAAGCTGATGACGAAGCATTTTGCTGAGATTAGTGTCCTGTAAATTCAGGCGTTCAGCTACCTCCCAGAGTTTTACACCGCTAATCTTAGCGTAATCGCGTATTAACTGGTTTGACATGTGACCACTCCTTTTCTGATTTTTATTCGCAACTTGATATTGTTATTATTCTTGTTGCTATCTTTATTGTATTTGTTTGTCCCTATGGTCACTAAACGTAAATTTTTGCATTTTAAAAATAGGAGGAAAATAGATATGTTTGAAATTGCAGATTATGTCTTCTTTGACGAAGAAGATCGTTTCAACCTTCAGTCACCGCAATTCAGAGTAGCAAAACCTCTAAATCCAGAATGTCGTTTCTGGCGGTTATATGTACGTGGAGAGAATGGACTTTTTATATTTGTTAAGAAATATACTTTTGGAGAAATTGTCAGATCCTTTTTAGAAAGCATGCCGAAGGAAATAGTGACATCCAGTTTCTCAAAATGCTCTCCATTCTACGACCCTTATCAAGATTTCTCAATTAGAATCATTCCTCGATACAACGAAGGAACCATAATGGATTGCGGAGCGTTCTTACTCTACATCCTTAAGAACAAACAGAAAATGACAAGAGGTGAATTGGATAGATGTTACAGATACGCAAAAGACTTGGCATATTGGCACGACAATGAAGAATGGTTAGATATGGATTATCTCCATACCATAAAAAAATATGGCCTTGAAAGGCCTTATTCCAACAAAATGATTATTCCGATATCCCAAAGCAGAGTATTAGAGGACGGCGAAAGCTACGCAATATCTGAGCTATTCGATTTTGGAGCCCTATTTGCCATCGACCTCAAGGAAGTATTATTTAACGATAAGGTGTCAATTAATTTAAAAGGCTTATTTGAGTGTATGAAATGTCATAATCTTTTTCAAGTAAAAGGGAAAGCAAATAATCTAAAGTATTGTGAATGTTGTCGTGCCCCAAATCTGCATTTTGCTATAAATGAAAAAGGGTTGAATGCTTTACGAAAAAGAATCTATGATCTCTACAATGACAGAATGGAACAAGAAAAACGCAAACAGATACCAGATGAAGAAAAGATCACGTCGTTATATGAAAGCTTAGCGGCATTTACAGATCAGTATGAAATGTATAAGCATTTGATCAAAAGGCAAATTGTGCCTCAGTATATGGACATCAAGTATGACAACACTATAGACACACCGCAAAGATTGTATAACTGGCTTAAAAGATACTGGGACAATCTTAATGTAAAAGAATCCCCATTTCGAAAGGAGAAATAAAAATGGCAAAAGTATTCAGAAGAGCAAATGGATCTGGTTCCATCACTAAAGTAACAGATGCACACCGTCGTAAGCCATACAAAGTTGTTGTGACTATATGCTGGACTGATGACGGATATCAAACCCGTAAAGTGCTTGGCTACTATAAAACACGAGATGAAGCTACAGTTGCACTTGCAAATTACAAGGAAAACCCATTTGACATTTCAGCTGGAAGGGCAACATTTACAGATGTTTATGAAAAATGGAGCAGTCAGAAGTTTCCTACAATAAGTGATTCAAACGTCAAAGGAAATGTCGCTGCATATAAACGCTGTTCGTTTCTTTACAAAAAGCCTTTTAAAGATATTGGTGTGGATGACCTGCAATATGTGATAGATACTTGTGACTGTAACTATCCTACGCTCAAAAAAATAAAAGTGCTATTTAATCAGCTGTACAAGTATGCTTTACCACGAAAGTTTACTGACCAAGATTATTCTAAAAGTGTTGACATAAGTAAATATAAACAACGAAATCCTAACAGAAAGAACAGACAGGCTTTTTCTGAAGAACAGATTCAAAAAATAAAATCTCTGGATTGCGAAGAATCAGCAATGACTGTCCTTATGCTGATTTATTCCGGTATGCGTATTGGAGAGTTCCTGAACCTCAAAAAAGCAGACTGTCACCTTGATGAGCGCTACATTGATGTTATAGCGTCTAAAACTAATAACGGCATCCGGAAAGTTCCAATCGCTGAAAAAACTTTAGCGTACTGGAAGCACTTTTTCAATAAGACCGACAGTGAATATCTCGTTTCGATGGATGGAAGAGATTTCAGTACAGGCAAAGGATATACTGCCTATAAGGATACATATTGGACTCCGTTAATGGAATCCATGGAATTTGGCAAGAGAGATATTCACGAAACTCGTCACACCTGTTCCACACTTCTTTACGCAGCGGAGGTATTTGAGCCCAAGATCAATCGTATTCTTGGTCATAGCGGCAAAACAACCGCTGAAAATATATATACTCACCTTTCAGTCAAAGAGCTGATCGATGCGATCAATACTATCTAAACCTCGAAGGACAAGCTTGTCCCTCGATACATAAGCCCAAACAAATAATCTCATTACTTAAAAAGGAGTAATCACAATGGAAAAAGAAGAATTATTACAAAGAATCAGCAAGTCGGTACCCCTCATGGCAGAATTAGCAAAAGCCGAGGATGTCATCTCAGACTATCCAAAGGCTAAAAGTAAGGCATATAAATGGATAATGCTATCACTCTGGCCAGCATTCCTCGGTGTTCTGTTTTTTGTCGGATTTCTTACTGTAACAGAAGATAAACTGAAATTCTTCCTCATTACGTTGATGCTGTTCGTTCCGACAGCATTGGCAATCGTCGCATTCACAAAGAAAAAGCAGAAACATGACGATGCCGTAAAAAAGGTAAAGGATATTGAGAACGATCCCGCACTCTCTTGGATTCCAATCAGTTACCGAAACAGCTATGCTTTTTCGTATATTTCTGATAGCATTATCTCCGGCAGAGTAGATACCCTGAAGGAAGCTTTAAACGACTTCGAGTCGTATCAGAAAAACCTTCTGCTTGCAGCAAGCTTAAATCGTCCGCATTCATAACTGAATATTTCAGCTCCATAAAAAAATCCCTCATAAGACTTCTGTGAATAGTCCTATGAGGGATATCGCTTTTCAATGCATCGTGTATTAGTGGGTGCTGTATGGGTGCTGTATGGGTGCTACCGTCAGTTTTCGAGCAGTTCTCAGCGTGCTTTTCAGGTAAAAAGAAAACCTCGCAAATGCAATGTTTACGAGGCTTTTCGTTGTTTTTGATAAAAAAGTAAGTTCGCGACTGATTATCTCTTTGAGTTTGAGAATAGGTTTCTGCTATTTTTTAGTCTCTCGAACTCAAATTCAATTATTGCCGTGTTTTCAGGCATTTAAGGCATCGTATTCTGTTAGTTTTTATTGATTTTCAATCGCATTTTATGACTTGACTTGTCCAGCGGTTGACCATACTTGTACAAGCACTATGCATATCTCTGTATTACAATTTGATAACTGTGGTGAGAGACTTAGAGAGCTTTCATCAACGAAAGGAAGGTCTATTATGACTATTGCAGAGAAGAAAGAAATCGTAAACAAAATCATCAGCCTGCTTATTCAGCTTACCGTTGAGGACGATCACTATGAGGTTGTGAAAGAAGTACCTGTACCTGTTACTGTTGAACAGCCTAAACCAAAGAAAGATGAGGTATCTTTCTTAACAATTAAGGAATGTACCAAGCTGATACACGGGCTAAGTGACCATACAATGCGTTTGCTTATAGCTCAGAATAAGGTCACATATTTCCGTGCAGGTGCAGGAGAACGTGGCAAGATACTTGTCAACAAAGAGAGCCTGCTGTCCTATTTCAGCGGAATCGAGGAGGTGTGAGCTATGAGCAGATACAAGAGTGAACAGACCGCATACAGCTCACTGAAAAAGAAATACGTTCCGTTGTGGAGACTGGACACCAACACCATGACCGTTACCCACTTCAATGCCGATACTCAGACCGAGGAGAGCAAGACCTACCATACCGATTTCATCAGGTATCATCTTCATTTCTCTGAAAGCCATTGCCCCAACAGGCTTCGCAGGCTCGTCAATGAGGGTAAGATCGTGCAGTATCTCGATGATATGGAACAGAAAGTCAGTGAAGCTATCACTCGCCAGGTGGAACTCTGGAAGCAGACGGACAGTTGCTATCAGAAAGCTGTTATCGCCGCCGATACCGAGAAAATGCTCGGTCTGGAGAACTGCTTCATCAGTATGGCGAGAGAAACGATGTTTGAGTGTATGGTTTATATCTAAGAATCAACGGCTGTGCCTTCGGGTGCAGCTGTTTTTTATCGATTGACCATTTACTTTTTTTCTTTCAGGTGGATTTTAAGATCGCTCTCACTAAGCCCAAACTGATCTAAAAGTATATAAATAAACTTTATTATATAATCTGATGCAAGGTTACATTCAACATAGATCCCTTGAGCAGGAGATAGTGCCTCTCTCACATCTTTTTCTTCTTTTGACACAAATATTCTTTGAGATTGCATTGGTGACAGTTTAGAGCTAGCGATATGTTCAAAAACACTGGCATCAAGTTCATATAGTACTTTTACTATACTATCAAGTAGTGCTGTATAGTTAGGCTTGCCAATATTATATGTTTCATCTAAGAATACATAACTAATTGGAGTGTAGCGTTTGAACTCTATTGTAGTATCACTTGAAGATATTTCTATAGTCTTTTCTTGTTCATTTGAGTCAACACTTTCGTTTATATCATCACCATTATACAGTACTCCTTTGTCGATTATTTGATCAATAATGTTTTTTAATCGGCTTGTTATCTGAGAATATGTATTAAAAGCCGATCCGAACTCCCTTATTACTATTAAACTATTACTTTTTCTAATGTTATCGTTTGCCCATTCGAGACGAAGATTGCCAAGAACATTAAGAAATTCATCATAAAAGGAATCTTTTGGCATAACATTGGCTTTGCCATCAATAGGACAATCTTTTTTATAATCTTGACCTTCTTTAAGAATCGCCTGCTCATCATTAATATAGAAATAATAGTCTTTACTGTCCTTTTTAGGATTTTGAGGAATTATGTGATCTATATGTAGATCTTCGTCGGAGGTCAATTTAAGCAGACTATATAATTTTCCATAATCAATTCTACCATCATCAAGCAATGATTCGAGATATGAAAGCAAGATACGAACTACAGGTTTCTTGTTGTATTTTATTAAAGATAGCCTTTCTCTTAAAAAAGCAGTTGTAATCACATTGTCATGTATCTTCTTATTATATATAAGAACGATATTAGACAGCTCTTTTTCATCAATAGCATCTGTGTAATCATATTGCTTTATTTGTTTGTACAGTATACTCTGTACCTCAACGAAAGTAGTTAGAGTCTGTTTGCTTTCACGTGAAGAAATACTTTGAAAAGTGAATATAAACTTAAAAGTCTTTTCTGCTATATTTTCAAAAAGAGCTATTGAAAGTTTATTATTCTTTTTAAGCTGCAGCAGTTTAAAAAACAAAGCTCTTGTATGTTTATAATCCATGATGTTATTCATCATGAAAATAGACAGGAGCTCCTTGCTCTTAGTAAAGTCCTCCATTAAAGATGTATTAAACAACATTTTGTAGTATTCAACATTATCATTAAGATCATTGATGAACATCATAGATGTGGCAGAAATACTATCAGTATTATAGTAGGATTTCAACTCATTTGATAAAAGGCACTTGAAGTTTGTTAAACTTATTGCTTGCCTATAATACTTTATATTTGCTCGAATGTAAACAGTTATATAATCCATAAGATTATCATTTGTTGCTTCAATGAGCTTGCCCCATTTTCCGAGATATTCATCATAATCATTTTCGGAAATATTTTGGAATATATAGCTCTTAATCATATCAACTTCTTCGAGCGGCTTACCCTTACTGTTAATTGATTCAAATATTTCAAAGAGCTTAGGTAAGGTTGACATAACCTCTATCTTGCTGAAAAAAATATTATCTCTTATGTATGAGCAATAATCATAGTATGTTTCATCATCGTTCTTTTTGAGATGATTGATTATTATTATCAAATTATTCAGCAAGTTTTTCTCAATGCTGTTTAGGGATTTAGCTTGACCGTCGGATAGTTGTTTCTTAACATATTCCTCTATGTCATGTTTGGCATACAATTCATCAAATAATGATTGCATTATATTACGATCGACATTTCCTAAAGTAAGAACGTTCAGTTCTTTTGATTTGCCTTTTCTACGATCTGGCGCTTTCCATAGCAATTTCTCTATCTCAGATATTTCGCTGTTCTCTTCTCCAATGACATAAAAATGATTTAGTATTGCCATGAATATCAGCGTAAATGTAGTTATTCGTTGTTGACCATCGACCAACTCATATTCAGTATATGAATTCTTTACATTTGCCTTTGTCCTGACAAAGAATGTTCCAGCAAAAAGCCACATATTATCACCAGAAGCAGAATCATCAGCATTATTATATATATCAAAAGATTCATCAATATCTGCTAAAAGCTGATTGACTTCTTTATCGCTCCAACTATATGGACGTTGATATATTGGTATTGAATATCTGCCTTTAAATATATCTTCTAAAGTCCACTCTTCTGCGTCTAAGTATTTATCATTCATATTTATTCCTCCATCGAAATAGAATCAATAATTATGTTGGGATTTTTGGATTATTCCAATACAATTGGCAATATTATTATATCATATACAAATAAAATAATCAATAACTCACAAATATTTTGTACATTATCACAAAAAGGAAGATTTGGAGGCAATGAAATGTAAATCAACAATTTACAATAAACTCTTTAAAGATAATCGCTTTTTAAGTAAACCTGATATACCACTGTTTATGCGCGAAGGTTACAATTATCTGATTATCGGTTTGTGCAAACTTACAAAAAGCAAAATAATGGATTAGTGGACTGTTTTTGGTTCGCTAATCCATTTTGTTTTGTGATACAATAATAAAAACCGAATAGAAAGGAGTGCGTAGATTGCCACAAAAAATAAAAAGCACATCTGGACTTGGACACCAACTAAGATGTTTAAGGCTTGAAGCTGGCTTTACAGTTGCCGAGCTTGCAAGAGCTATGCAATTATTAGGTTGTGACACAACAAGAGAAACCCTAGTAAAAATTGAAGGTGAGCACCACCATGTGTCTATGGAACAATTAAAAGCAATTAAGACTGCATTAGATATATCGTCTTATGACGAAATATTTAATTTCTTAGAGGAGGAATAATATGGAACACATAGAAGCTATACTGCATCATAAGATTCAAGAATCTGACTTTACTAATATGTATGGGATCAAAAAACCGTCGGGAGGAGGCGGACAAACCTATATTCAAGCTGCAGGTTATTCACGTGAAGAATTAGAAAAAATGTTTAATGATGCAAATGATATAGTTGAAACTTACGAGTTTTGGGATAATGATCAGTTGTTACCGAGATATAAGTATACAATCATCGCTAATGTAGTTGGTAGCAACAGTAGTGCTTCAATTGAATTAGCACCTAGAACCGGAAGGAAGGATTATAGAATAAGCAGGCAAAACATGAAGTATCGTCACCCAGCGTGGCATCCTGATAATGGTTTTCCTGAGCCTAAAGTATCAGGCAATGGTGCTTACTTGTTTGAAAAAGGTTATCCCAGTATAATTGATAATCTTCACATTTTAATCATCAAAACAAGAGATGATAATGATAAATGTAAGTATTACGCAACCTATGTGGATTCGGAAAATATTCCCGAAGAATGGCCTAAAGGAGCTGGACTTGAAGAAATATTCTTAAAGAGTAAAAAGCAAGGAATTATTTTCTTTGATGAACAGTATATCAGGTTTGAAAATGATAAGATATGCCCTTTTAAATCTGGTTCCGCAGCTGATACAGATATTGGAAATATATCTTTGCCAGAAGATTTTTATGAAATAGCAGATGATGCTGTAGAGTATTCAAACAAAGACGTTTCGATCAAGTTGGATTATGATAAAGTTTGTTTAGAAGAAGTCGCTCCGCCAGCTTCTAAAGCAAGAAAAAAAATCAGCTCTCAGAAAAAGATTTCTAAAGATGTTGATTATGAGAGACGTCATAAAAATCTTAAGAATATTGGCGATATAGGTGAAGAATTAACTATGGAAATAGAGAAGAAACGATTAATCGGTGAAGGAAGGAGCGATTTAGCAAAACAAATAGAACGTGTTTCTAAAACTATCGGTGACGGATTGGGATACGACATCCGATCTTATGAGTTATCCGATGGGCAGTATGTTGAAAAGTATATCGAAGTAAAAACTACTACCGGAGGAAAAAATAAACCTTTTGATATTTCATCAAATGAAGTTGAAATATCTGCGGAAAAAGGTGATAGATATTGCCTATATCGTTTTTATGGTGTATCAAGTTCAGCAAAAACAATCCGTTATTATGTTGTCCGTGGAAGCGTTACCGATAACTTTGTTTTAGAACCTACTGCATACAAAGCATATTATAAAAAATGAGGCATAAAGGAGTGTTATTATGACACTCCTTTATGCTTTTCTAAGCGAATAATGTATTCGTTTAATTCTTTTGAAAGTCTACTGTTATTACTTTTAAATCTTGAATATTCAATTACTTTGTAGGAAACAGAACCAAATTTTGAGAAAAAATCTATCAATTCTTCAATGGACAAAAGACCGTCTTCACTATAGCTGATTAAAAAAACGTCACATTTCATAGTTGTGAAGATTTTTTCAAAAGATGCTCGTATTCTCGTTTTAGTGCAGAATTTTGAATGTTGATCCCACCAATCTCTTAGTCCACTTTTTCCAACAGCTTCAGGATAATCTCCTCTAGCAATGGTTTCTAAAATATGGTAATTGGCGGCGTATTGCCGCTTCATGTAGGGGGGATCGATATAGCATAAATCTGCTGTAATATCTTGAGAAATATCTTCAGCAAATCCTTGAAGAACCACATTATCGGTTGATCCTTCTGTAACAAATGAAACTGGCTTTAACATAAGGTTTTCTAATGAGTTTTTATTAAATGAAGAAAGAAAATATCCATATGTACCTGAAATATTAGCAACATCATTTACCGCCATTATTAAAGTATGTTTTAAAACAGATTCCTCTATATTTGATATCCATCCTTTGCTAATCCAAAGATTTATAGTATCACGTATAGCGTCTATTTTTTTTGCATTTTCTGAGGTAAAGTATTTCCTGCTAGGTGTTCCATTGGCTGGAGTTCCTTCTGGAGAAAATTCTTGAAAGAAGTAGCCTTCTTTAGGAGTCAAATTGTTTAAATAATCTAGTACAGCTTCATACCCTAAAGTGTTATTAATGACAATGTGATTATTGAGTCCTAAAAAATCAGGTGCTTTACTGATTAGTAATTGAGTTACAAGATGATGTTTAGAATAAGTCATCATATCTGATGATATAACATGGAATCCATTGGTTCTCAAGGCGACAGATACACTTCCTGTTCCTGCCATAAGATCAACCACGGTACTTTTAGGTTCTGTATTTTCTGATATTTCACTAATTATCATTGGAAGCAATTTAGTTTTGTTCCCAATATATCTAAACATCTAACTCTCCATCCTTTGTTTTCATATGATTAATTGCAGATAAATCTGGCAGCGAATTAAGCGTTTCACATATAATGTTTACTTCCTCTTTATCAATGTCGTAAAGTGTGAACACTAATTTTTCAATATCAATATCAAGCTTTCTTGTATATTCAGATTGAATCATTTTTACTTTGTCAGCAATTTGAAACGCTATATCTTTATTTTCATCGTTGACTTGTTTTATTGGTAACGAAAAAACGATATCTTTTGTTAAATACGGATGGGATTTCCATTCGTTTTCACCGTATTTTTTCAAATAATAGTAGTAAATTAATCGTGAGTTTAACACACCTAAATAGTATTCCAATGGCACTTGATTATTATTTATATAATTTACCGAATAAATAGTTTGACTGATATATGTGCTTTCATAGTCAATGCAAGCATCTATTCCTAAACCCGTTTTCCTTATTAGTATTTTGGGTGGAACATATTGTTCAGCATTTTTATAGTTAATTCCCTTAACATTTGGCTTAATATATTTAATGCCATTGATACTGTATCTATGAAGATTTTCCCCTACATACATAGGTGTAAATCCAGGTGATGGTATATCTGAAATTATGCTAAATGGTCTACTTGAATTGAATGATATTTGACTCCCGCAAAATTGGCATTTTTTTTCGTTGGATGAAAGATGCTTTTTTGTATAACCTTGTGTCATTTGACAATTTGGGCAGGTCACAACATTTCCTGATTTTGATATTTCGACACCTCGTCCAAAACGGAATATCTTTTTCCAATTAATGCAACTCTTTTCGATTTTATCTACTAACTTTTCTTCTTCTTCATGTGTATCTATATCAAACACGTAATTAGCATTGTCAAGGAAACGATGCTGAAGTACATAGTGGCTTTTTTGATGATAATTGTCAATTAACTTAAGTTTCCCATCTAAAAATGCTTTTCTATCAATTGTGTCTAATCGATAACAGCTAGTTTTACTATTTGAAGAAGGCTTTGTGTTTTTAATCACTATTACACTTGTTGATCTGTTTACGTTAGGAAACAGTTTTTCGCCTAATCTTGCTATAACTTTTATTTCTGTATTCTCTAATAGAAATTTTCTTAATTCTTTATTTTCACCTGAAAAAAGTGAATCTGGAATGATAAATGCTAAAAAGCCATCAGGGTTTAATAGTTTTAAGCTAAGTTCCAAAAACAGAACATAACTATCATATTGACCTATTCCGAATCTATAACCAGCATTATTAAGAACCGATTTATCAAATACTTTTTCAGCACTCCAAGGGGGATTTGCAATAATACAGGAGATGTTTTTTATTCTTCGTTTCCAGTAATTATCAGCTGATAAACTGGAAGAAGGCAGAATGGTATTCTGATGAATAAAATTGAAATTAGCTTTTGGAGAAAGTTGTCTATCGTTTTTGATAACATTATCATCAACATCAATCCCATAGTTTATAGGCAGAATATTAGACTTGCTTTTAAAAAACTTGGTAATTGTATGGAGCAATATACCTTCGCCACAAGCTGGATCAAGAATGTTCACTTCATTTATTACATTACCTGTTATATTATTAACTTCATCGAATAATAATTCAGCTACAAAGTCAGCCAAATTATTAGGCGTATAAACAACGCCGTAATTATTTAAAGAGAACATATTAATACCTCTAATTCCATACAAAATACCTATGATTCATAAAGCTATACGCATAATAACCTTATCTTTTTATTATATCAAATATCGGTGAGATTGTCAATTATAATAATCTCAAAATCGGCAATTTCCTTAGATTTATCAGTTTTTTTTACAACCTTGCCCCCACAAGAGTCAAAGTTCAACCCTTCCTCCCGAACCTCTCCACAAGCTCCTCGACCATAGCCTTTATCTCCGCCTTATACTTAGCACTGAGGTCTTCAAGCTCCTTAGTCGGCAAACCGTTGCGTATCAGGCGTTTTTTGAGCTTGTCCATATCTTCCATGCGCTCCTGCTTCGCCTGTATAAACTCGTCGAACTCGGCAGGGTGATACTTCTCAATACCTGCTTCAACGAGAAGTTTCTTATATCTGCGGACATAAGCATCATAATCACGCTTCACGGCTGAATATGCCTTGGTGTTCTCCTTGTATATGGCTTCTTTCTGCTGTTTCTGAGCTTCGATGCACTCAGCAGCGTGACAGCAGACTTCGCCTTCCGTTCCGAGGAACAGCTTATGGCAGAATCCGCACTCGCAGACAATCCACTTGTTATGATGAACGAGCTGTCCGATCTCCGCAAGGACGGTAAGCAAGCAATTGTCGCTCTCACGGAATACGTTGAATGTGTAATCATCGGCAGCAACTATTGTTCTTATGGGCTGTATCATAAAATGCTCCATAGTAGCCTTGTGACTGAAATACGCATCACTGCACATCAATGCGAACTGCATATCCATATACTCCATGAGCTTTCGGGAAACCTCGTCCTGTATCTTTCTTCTGTTGAGCTTTGCGATTACAACATCATTTGGTTTCAGCAGGACGTACCTCTCCTTGTCATAAAACTCAATAACAGAGCCGACATATCCTCTGAAAAAGATATTCTCCCCATATTCAGCCATGAACCTTGCTATCATATCATCGGTGCTGACATCAATGCTCCTGTCGATACGCAGAGCACTGTTGAGCCTGTCCCTGAAGGCATCGTAAGGCTCGGTATGCTCGCAGAAAATCTTATGCTGATTCATCAGCTCGTCAAAGGTGTACGTCCTTGTATTCAGGACAGCACCGTGAACGCTTTCATCGGTATCATCAACAGACTGTGCGATATTTATCGTGCGGTCTGTTTCGTTTATACGGTAAATTGTGGTAGTTCCCATACGCTCTCCTCGCTTTCAGTATCTTTTTTCATTATAGCATATCACACGCATTATGTCAATTAAAATGCGTATTATAGCGTGATGAATAGCGTGTTTGAAAATATTAAGCGTATTCTTTTGCGTAAATACGCAATACACGCACAAGACCTCCGAAAGAAATGTTACAATGTTCATGTCAGCAGGCGACGGTCGGCTGACAGCAGAGAAAACCGGAATAACTTACAGGATATACAATGATTATCCGTTGTAAATACAGTTTTTTCTGCCCCTATTATAGAAGCGCTTCTGAATTATAATGAAAGGACGATGATAGATCGTTGAACAATGAAACCCAGTGGGCAAAGCCCACACCCCTCCGTCCCGACGGGACAAACCTCCTGCCATTCCCTGTGAACGCTCTCCCACCTATTATAGGAGATATGGCACAGGCGATAGCGACTACCACTTCAACGGACGTTGCAATGGCAGGAACGTCTATACTCTCAGCAGTGAGCTACTGCTTTTCGGGAGTATACCGAATGTCCGCCAAGCGTGACCACACCGAGCCGCTTGTGCTTGACACCCTGACCATAGCAGAACCGAGCTTCAAGAAGTCACCTGTTATGTCTCTTATAAAGAGACCTTACATTCAGTTCGCTCACGACTGGAACGAGAACAACAAGCAGGATATCTTCACTTCTCAGGCTGAACGCAAGCTGTTGCAGAGCAAACTCGAAGCACTTGAAAAGAAGAAAGATGTGACTGCCGAGGAGATAGCCAGGCTGCAAACAGAACTGAGCAATATCCCGCCCAGCAACTTCCGCAGGATAGCAGTGGACGATGTTACACCCGAATCCCTTGTGAACCTGCTTGAAGAAAACGGCACACTTCTTATGATATCCGATGAAGCAGGTATGCTCGGCAATTTCAGCGGACGGTACAGCAACAATGTGCCTAATCTCGATTTGCTTCTGAAATCGTGGAACGGCGAAACATATATCAGCGACAGAGCCACCAGGGCGAGCATCGTGCTGAAAAAGCCGTACATGAGCATCTGCCTTGCCTGCCAGCCATATGTGTTCGATGGAATGATAAACAATCCTGTTTTCAGGGGTAGCGGTCTGATAGCGAGGTTCATGTATTGTTTTCCTGTGAGCAATATCGGCTCACGCAAGTACGATACCCAGGCTGTGCCTGAGCAGGTCGCTAAGAGCTACAAGAACCTTGTGTACAAGCTCCTCGGAGCAAAGTTCACCTACCACGATGAAAAGGAGCTGTATCTACATTTTGACGAAAAGACATACGGTGAGTTTGTAGATTACTACAACAGGCGTATTGAGCCGATGCTCCTCACGGATATGGCTTTTTGCAAGGACTGGGGCGGTAAGTATCACGGTGAACTGCTCCGCCTGTGCGGTATCATTCACTGCATCAAGTGTGCGCTGAACGATGTGAACCCCGTGGAGTGCCGTGTTACGCTTGACACATTCTGCAACGCTATCGAGATAGGCGAGTATTTCCGTGAACAGGCGATATATGCTTACAGTCTCGGTGACGTTGACCTCGGCACGATCAAGGCGGAACGTGTGCTGAAAAAAATTTGCTCCAAGCACATCACGAGCATCAGGCAGAACGACTTGTACAAGCTGTGCCGATGCACACTGTTCAAGAATGCAGCCGACTTCGGTGAGACAATGGATATGCTGGAGGAATACGGCTATCTCCGCCGTGAGACAATTCCGGCAGCAAACGGCTGTAATCGTTCGGGGATAATGGTCTATATCAATCCCCACATCCGTACACAATAAGCATTTTAGACATTATAGGAGCTATTGTGCTTAAAATGTCTAAAGTTCACAACTATAAAAGAGAAAGAGGTATTTTACTATGTTAACAAGAGAACAGAAAGAGACAATGCTTAACCAGATACTGGAGCTTATGACAGCTATCGCCTACGATGAGCCTGTGGAGAGTGCTCCTGCGCCCGAAAAGAAGCCTGAAAAGGTGAAGATGCTGACCGTGAAGGAATGTACCGAGCTTATTGACGGGCTTTCCGAGCACACTGTCCGTATGCTTGTGGCTCAGAATAAGATCAAGTATATCCGCACGGGCGAGGGTGTTCGTGGCAAGATACTTGTCAACAAGGCTGATCTGCTGGCGTACTTCACAGGCGAAAAGGAGGTGTGAACTATGGTGAATATCAACGAGAACGATATCAACAACGGTATCCATTCTTTTGATGATGCCGAGCAGGAGGAGCTTTACTACAAGATGCTCCATACGCTGTTCTATCGTGGTTTCTATGACGCCGATAATAAGGACTGCGATCCCTGCCACTTCCTGACCGAACAGGAGCAGAACATCTACAAGTCTGCACTCGACTTCTACAACGCAATTCCGTTCTGAGAGTGACTGTATTCGAGCAAGTAAAATCTGCTGTTGACATGAGAACGGTGGTGGAGGGTTACGGCTTACATATTGACCGTGGTGGTATGGCACTTTGCCCGTTTCATAATGAGCGTACTCCCTCTGCCAAAATATATCCTGATGCTCTACATTGCTTCGGCTGCGGAACGCACGTTGACGTTATCGGCTTCACACAGAAAATGTTCGGACTGGACAAGCCTATTGATGCCGTGAAAAAACTCAATGATGATTATAATCTTCACATTGAAATCGGCAAAGCTCCGACTGCGGAAGAAGTGACCGAATATCAGAAGCGAGTCCGAGAAAAACGAGCCTATGAAGAATGGGAGAAATCAGCGTGGCGAACACTCAATGATTACCTGTGGCTGATGCGTGAATGGAGAGAATTTGCTCCTGCTTCTCCCGGTGAAAAAATCGACGAGCGTTTTGTATATTCCTTGCATCATCTGGACTACGCAGAGTACCTCTGTTTGGAGTTCATAAACTACAACAAAGCTGGGCGGCTTTCCATGAAAAAAATCGTTGCTGAAATAGCAGATTTTCAGGAAAATTTGAGGGCTGATTTTTGAAAAAATCATCGTTTCCGATATGATGTTTTTTCAAAATTGTAATGCGGATTTCCGCAGCTCTCACGGGTACGATTCAGAATAACCGTACCCACAATTTCGGCTGCTCCGCCAGCCGATAAGAGCCTCGCAGAGCCCCAGCATTTTTGATAGTCGTGTAGGCGGCTGTCAAAAGTGCTTTGGGGTTACTGGCGGCACACCGCAAGTAAAATCCGGTGCTTCGCACCGTTTGGGTTGCCGATCTCCGTATCGTTGCAAGCCAATTTGCCCATCAGGGCTATATGGAGCATAAGCTCCGTCTTATGCGAAATTCTTTAAAGCCCGATAGGGCGTAAATGATCTCAAAAGCACAAGCTCTGTCTTGTGCGTAATTCTTCAAGCCCGTCAGGGCTTACATGATGATAAATTTTTATGAAAGAGAGACTATATCATGAGTACAAAATCTATCTCGATGTGCGAGGGTAAAGGCAGCCTTTCACATAACAACAGAGAGTTCTCTGCCAAGAATATTGACAGCTCCAGAACACCGAACAATATTGTGTTCGTTCAGCAGGCTTTGAGCGATGCTTATCATCAGCTTTTCGATGAAGCGGTTGAGAGATACAACGCTAATCAGAAAAGAAAGGATCGTAAGATCGGTAACTACTTTGAACACCTGTTCAATCGCCTGCCGAGCAAGAGTGTTATCACTGGCGCAAACAAGCAAAAGAGTTTCTATGAACACCTTGTTTACATAGGAACAAGAAAAGACACTGGCGTCGGCACTCCTGATGCCGAGATAACGACTGAGTGCCTGCGTGAATATATGGAGGGATTTCAGCAGAGAAATCCTAACTTCTATGTGTTCAATGCGGTGCTTCACCTTGATGAATCAACTCCGCATCTTCACATCAACTATATCCCCGTAGGTCACTTTACCCGTGGGCTTGAAGTCCGCAATGCGAAGAACAAGGCTACGGAAGAAATGGGCTTCGGAAATGATGCGAAAGCGAATGATCGTTGGAGACGGAGCGAGTGGGATATTTTGAAGAATATCTGCAATGCTCATGGCATTGAAATTTCCGAACCGAAGAAGTCCAGGGGTTACAGTTATAAGGTCGAGGAGTACGGCGAACATCAGGACAAGATAAATGCACTCAATGCTGAGATCGAAAGGCTCACTGCCGAACGTGACGAGACTGTTGCCGAGTTTGAGAAACTGGCAAAGAAAAAAGTGAACATAGGCGAGATCGAGAGCATCGAAGCCAAGGAGTCTATGTTCGGCAAAAAGGTCACACTCTCTAAAGAGGACTATGACAAGCTCAGCGACACCGCAAAGAAGTATGTCGCTATGGAGAAGAACATCAAAAAGCTCAAAAAAGAGCGTGACGCTGCCGTGCAGGAGCTTGGTGCTGTGAAACAGCAGTTTGAAGCTGTTTCCTCGGAGCTTGCGGGCTACAAGAAGAAAGAGGAGAACGCACATTACTTCTCCCGTGAAAAACAGAAAGCCGAAGCACAGCGTATCAAGCGTGAAGATCAGCTTTCCCGTGACTTACAGAAAGCGAGGGCGTTCATTTCCGCCTGCGGACTTGCGGAGGATTTTGCCCGGTATAAGTTTAACAAAACAAGAAATGCAGAGTTAGAATAAAAGACAAAAAGCTATGGCATATCTCCGAAAGCGCTTGACAAAGATAGAATAGTGCGCTACAATGCTAAATACAGAGATATGCCGTAGTGTAAATTTAGGAGGATTTACATTGGCGAATATAACAAAACGCGGAAGCACATTCCGCATCAGGGTGTTTGTCGGTTACGATATGAACGGCAAACAGCTTATAAAATCAACGACCTATACTCCGCCTGACGGAGTGACACAAAAGAAAGCCGAAAAGCTTGCCCAGGAGTACGCTTTCGAGTTTGAGAGACACTGCAAAGGTTACTCTCAGCTCAATGAGAATATGCGTTTTTCCGAGCTTGCAGATTGGTATTTCACAAACTACGCTCCACAGGAGCTGAAAGAAAGCACGATCTACACCTACAAGGGGCAGTATAAGAACCACATCGAGCCTGTTCTCGGCAATGTCAAGGTAAAGGACATCAACGCTCCCAGGCTGACGCAGATAATGCAGTCTTATGACTTGAACCCTGCGACTGTAAAGAAACTGTACGTCATAGTGCAGAGCATCTTCCGCAGAGGAGCAGAGCAGGGCTTTATTCGTGACACTCCCTGCCGTAACGTGATACTGCCGAAGCGGAAGAAGAGCCGTAAAAACAAGGCTTTAGAGGAAGACAAACTCAAAAGGTTCATGGAATACCTTGAAAGCAAGCCGTGGGACGAGGATTTCAAGCGTATCATAAAGGTACTGCTGTACACAGGTATGCGTTCGGGAGAGTGCCTTGGTCTTGCGTGGGAGGATATCGACTTCGAGAACAACACTATCTCGATAAACCACACGCTGACCGACATAGGCGGAAAGCATGAGCTGACTGATCCTAAGACCGAGAGCAGTATCCGCATCATCGGTATGGGGCAGGAGCTGAAAAAGGTTCTTCTTGCACAGAAAGAGTATATCGAAAAGCTGAAATATGCCCTCGGTGATGACTTCGCTCACCCTGAAATGGTGTTCGTATCGGCAAGGGGCAACTACCGTGACCGCAATTCAGTCTATCAGTCCCTCAAACGCTTCACCAAAGGAACGGAATTTGAGGATATGACTCTTCATCAGCTCCGTCATTGCAACGCTACGCTTTTGCTGAATAGCGGTGTTGACCTGAAAGTAGTATCCGAGCATCTTGGACACCGTGATGTGAACATCACCGCAGAAATCTATGCTGATGTCCTGCGTAAAACAAAAGCCCGAACCGCCGAGCAGATCGAGCTGTGCCTTGCATAAAGGCAAATAAAAAACCTCCCTGCGTGAACAGAGAGGTTTTGAATTGACCAAATGTTGACCAAAGAGTATTTGACCACTCGCAAAGTGCGTAAATACGCAAGTTTTGAGGTATCTGATTATCTCTTTGAGAACTGCGGAGCACGTCTTGCAGCCTTCAAGCCGTACTTCTTTCTTTCCTTCATTCTCGGGTCACGGGTCAGGAAGCCTTCCTTCTTGAGAGCGGCTCTGAACTCGGGGTTGAACTGAAGGAGAGCTCTGGAAAGTCCGTGTCTGATAGCGCCGGCCTGGCCGGTAACACCGCCGCCTGCTACTGTGCAGACGATATCGAACTTATCGTTGGTCTCAGTAACGCCGAAAGGCTGACGAACGATCAGCTTGAGGGTCTCAAGGCCGAAATAATCGTCGATGTCTCTGCCGTTGATCGTGATCTTGCCTGTTCCTTCATATACACGCACGCGGGCAACAGAGTGCTTTCTTCTGCCGGTGCCGTAATAGTATGTGTTCTTGGATTCGTACATAATCTAGCTGCCCCTTTCCTTAAAACTCGCACTTCTCGGGCTTCTGAGCTGCGTTGCTGTGCTCTGCGCCCTTGTAAACTCTGAGCCTCTTGGCAGCCGCTCTGCCGAGAGTGTTGTTGGGGAGCATTCCCTCAACAGCGATCCTCATGGCTCTGTCGGACTCTTCAGCCATCAGCTTGGAGTATTTAATCTCCTTGAGGCCGCCGATCCAGCCGGTGTGCCACTTAAAGGACTTCTGATCCAGCTTCTTGCCGGTCAGTACAGCCTTGTCTGTGTTGATGATGATAACATGATCGCCGCAGTCAGCATGGGGCGCAAAGGTGGGCTTATGCTTGCCGCGGAGAATATGGGCAGCCTTAGCTGCTACACGGCCGAGGGACTGACCCTCAGCGTCAAGAATATACCACTTACGGGTGATATCGCTTGTCTTGGGCATATAAGTTGACATATCGTTTCCTCCTGATGTTTTTAGTATACAGCCTCGGTGCGCGTGAGAACGCAGTTTGGCTCGCAACATTTGCTATTATACACCGTCGGAGGAGCAAAGTCAAGAGACGATCGGGCAAATTTTTGATTTATATCCCTCTCACGCTCGATTTCTCTCCGTTTTTCTGCATTTCTCTCGATTTCTTGATTTTCATTTCATTTTTAGCTTTACCCCTGAAACAGCCTTCCTGCCGATGATTATAGCCGGTTTTTATTTTTTCTCTATTGAATTTCTGCGAATAATGTGTTATAATGATTTAAAGAAATGATATTCGGAGGTTTTTGTAATATGTTATGTAACCAATGCGGCGCAGAGCTTCCAGATAACGCAAAATTCTGTCGTTACTGCGGAAGCCAGATCGCTGCCGAAGCAGCCGCTCCGGCTAACACTAATGAACAGGCTCAGCCAGTTTTTCAGCAGTCTCCCCAGTCGCCGGAGCAGCAAAATACTCAGCAGGAGAAAGTGTCCCAGCCTGAACAGACCTACAGGCAGCTATATGAGAACTCTGTCGAGCTGCGAAAGCCGCCGAGAACGCTCTCTGCAAAATCGGGAGTTTCCGGGAAAGCGCTGCTGTGGCTGCTGCTCGCTTCTTTCCTGCTGCTTATACTTTCATTCACCGTATTCAGCCGCAGGCTCAATTCAAAGACTTATCTTAAAGAAAGCTTTGACGGAATACATAAAGATGCCGATCTTGATGCGCTTACCGAAGTAATAACCGATCGGGCAGACATTTCAGATAACCAGGCTAAACGTATCATCGAAAAAGCCAAGGTCACTGATCTGCTGACAAAATACGGCTATCAGATCACCGACTGTGTTTTCGGCGGCGGCAAGACTCCGCATATCGACTCTGACGATGTCATGGACACCATCGAGAAAAATCTCGATATGATCGAGGACACAATAAACGACCGTATCTTAAAGTCTGATATGTCCAAGATCGAACGTAATGTCATCGAGGTCACTGATAACTGCAACGAAAAGATAGCAAAGATCAAAAAAGATCACAGCGCTCTGCTGACACTGACATCAGTTATAGGCTCTCTTGCAGTGTTCATCGTTATCATTGTCGCGCTGGCCCTGATTTTTACAAGGCTCTTCTTCCTCTATCTGCGGGACGGTTCGGGATTCTACCGCGCTTTCAGAGGGTATGCGATAGTCTTCGGGGTCATCGGGCTTATCTGCCTCGCCATAGGCATCGTTGTCCCGATAATAATCGAAAAGACCGATCTTATGAACGCTGAGCTTCAATTCGCCGCAGCATTCATTGCTCCTCTTATAAAAGGCATGATCTTCGCTGCGATCATCTGGCTTGCAGCCTGTGTAGTTTTCATCGTCCTGACAGTGGTATTCCGCAGTATATTCAGGAAAAAGCTCGCTGCTTCTCAGCCCGCAGCAGCATAATACAGCGATACAGTAATGACCGGCCGCTAATATCGGAAACGGGTATCTCCATCTATGCAGAGATACCCGTTATCTTTTCCCGGATGTACCGGCGCAGATGCAATAATATAATTGACAAAAAGAGACAAATATAGTATAATAGATATGTTAGTCTTAATGCCGTCAGAGGCTTTTGGGCTGTGTTATCAACTATCTCAGGATACTGTGCTTTATCGATAAGGCAACACCGCACGACCCCTGTGCATCAGATGCGCCGTCCAGATTTTCGTCAGATTGCCTAAATTCGACGCAGGCTTGCTGACGCA
>CAMNNQ010000145.1 GCA_946545645.1 uncultured Clostridia bacterium
ATGTACGGTCAGCAGGATGGCAGGCAGGGAGGAAACTCCTCGGATTTTGTCGAGAAGCTGCGCCGCGAGGAAAACAAGAACGGGATGCAGTAAAAAAACAGAAATAACGAAAAACGCCTCTGCCGGTCGGCAAAGGCGTTATTTTTTTGAAGTATCAGCCGCTCATCCTTACGTGGTCGATCTCCGGGACGATGACTCTCTTGATATCCGCTCCGAGACCCTGAAGCTTTTTGTCGATACATTCATATCCGCGCTCAACAAAATGGATGTTCTCGACTTCGGTGGTGCCGTGAGCGGCAAGGCCGGCGATTATCAGCGCTGCACCGGCTCTGAGGTCGGTAGCGACTACAGGAGCGCCCTGGAGGGAGCCCTTGCCCTGGATAACTGCGACAGTACCGTCAACCGAGATATCTGCGCCCATTCGTCTGAGCTCGGAAACATATTTGAAGCGGTTGTCAAAAATGTCATCAGTGATGATGCTGGTGCCTTCAGCAAGGGTCAGCATTGTGGAGAACTGGGGCTGCATATCAGTCGGGAAACCGGGATGCGGCATAGTCTTCAGGGATGTCTTCAGCAGAGGCCCTTCGACTTTTACCTGAACGCTCTCATCGTTCTCGATAACAGTAACACCGACTTTTCTCAGCTTGGCGGTTATAGATTCAAGATGCTTGGGGATAACGTTCTTGATAATGACATCGCCCTTGGTGGCAGCGGCGGCGACCATATATGTTCCGGCCTCGATCTGGTCGGGGATGATGCCGTAGGTTATGCCTTTAAGGTAGCTGACACCGCGGATCTTGATGACATCGGTGCCGGCGCCTCTGATGTCTGCGCCCATAGAGTTGAGGAAGTTAGCAAGATCAACGATATGAGGCTCCTTGGCAGCGTTCTCGATTATGGTCATGCCCTTGGCTTTTACCGAGGCCATGATAGCGTTTATAGTACCGCCGACGGTATTGAGGTCAAAATAGATCTGCGAGCCGATGAGCTCGTCAGCGTAGCAGTGTACCTGTCCGTTCTTGAGCTCGTGCTTGGCGCCGAGGGAAGCGAAGGCCTTGAGGTGCTGATCTATGGGCCTGTCGCCGAGATCGCATCCGCCGGGCATAGCTACCAGCGCGTCATGGAACCTGCCGAGAAGTGTCCCGAGGAAGTAGGTGGAGGCTCTCATGGAGCGAGCCAGTTCATAGGGGACTTCGGGCTTGGTTATCCCTCTGGTATCGAAGGAAACGACATTCCGCTTTTCAAGCTTGACCTTTGCGCCCATAGAAGAGAGGATCTTCATGCAGATAGTGATATCACTGATCTCAGGCACATTCTCAAGCACACAGGGCTCGTCGCAGAGGATAGTCGCAGCGACGATCGCTACAGCCGCATTTTTGGCTCCGCTTATGGTTACCTCGCCGTGCAGCGGCTTGCCGCCATGTATTACAAACTTTTCCAAAGTAAACACTCTCCTTGTTTCGTGCAGGCTCCCTGCACGTTATCCGCACACAAAAATCGCGCCTTCCGGCGACGGGGGTGCGAAAGATATATAGTCATCGGCGCGGGGCCGATATGATCCTTTTTTATTGATAATAATAGTTTATCACAAACGATTGAAAAAATCAATAGTAAAAAAAGCATTTTTCTTACAAATCCAAAAGTTTCTCCGTTTTTTGACAATTCCGTAACCCGTTATTTACCATTTAAGTCTGATATATTGGACACCTGTAACTGTTTTGTAACCGAATTAAGCATTTTGTAAATTATAATGTCCAAAAAAACCGACTTTTTCGATACAGGCTGCAAAGCTGAGAATAGATAATTGATTTGTTCGCCCCGAGTTCACGATGTTTTCTGAGATTGTGGGTGATAAATTTCACAGTTACAATTCAATGATATTTTTGCAGAACGCAGAATTCAATCTGAGTTCAATTTTGGTTCACAATAAATTTACTTTTGGCTTCCGAATGCCCATTTCAATCGTTTTAGTCCAAAAAATTGTCCAAAAAGGCCAAAAATGCTTGCATTTTCGGGCATAGCGTGTTATAATGTATTATTGACGACGATGGCTGCACTGATTATTTGAAAGTTCAGCATCAACAGGAGGCAGGATATGAAAAGCTCAGCTTCATCAAGACCGGCATTGGCCGGGATACTTGCAGGGGTCATGGTTTTGCTGACAGCCTGCGGGGCATCCGAAAGCTCTTCGTCAGCTTCAGAAGCGGATAAGGCGGTGACAAAAGCCGTCTCGCAGGCATCTGCCGCAGAGACAGCCGCTGTTCCCGAGACTACAGCTCCCGCAGAGACGCCGGCAGTTACCGAGGCCGTCACAGCCGCCGAGGCTACGGATACGGAGACGACAGCTCTCCCCGAGCCGGAAGAGGATCTCTTTACCGACGAGCAGATGACCGACCTTATCATCCAGCAGGAAGAACAGCTCAGAGCTGCCGCCGGGGGCGACAGGGACGGATATCTGTCTCTGATAAAGCCAAAGCTGATCTTCAAGGTCATGATGGGTTCCGCAGGGAAGACTATGGATGCCGAGAAGGTCGCCGGCAGGATCTCCGAAGAAGAGGAGACCTATTTCAAAGCCAATAAGCTGATCTTCTCCGATAAGAAGATCATAAAAGTCAGCGACCCCAAGCTGGAAAAGGCGGAGGACGATCTCCAGCCCGAGACAGCCGTGGCTTACTATATGACCTTTACCGCCGAAGCTGACGGAGAGACGATCCCTATGGAGGGCTTTGTCGTCGATCTCGGCAAAGGGACGATGTCTGTCTCCCTGCCTTCAAAGGGCACCATGCCCTGAAGCATAGAATTATTCAAGGAGAGTATGAAATGATAACAGTTACAGATCTGACCCTGTCCTTCGGAGGGCAGTTGCTTTTCAAGGACGCAGACCTCAAATTCACCGCCGGCAACTGCTACGGCATAATCGGAGCCAACGGCGCGGGGAAATCCACCTTTCTCAAGATCCTCTGCGGAGAGATCGAGCCGACCAAAGGAGAGGTAGTCATAGATAAGGGGGTCAGGATGTCTGTCCTGCGGCAGGACCATTTTGCCTTCGACGAGTATAATGTCATAGATACCGTCATAATGGGGAACCGCCGCCTTTACGATATAATGAAAGAAAAGGATGCCCTCTACGCCAAGGAGGATTTCTCCGAGGAGGACGGCGACAGGGCAGGCGAGCTGGAAAGCGAGTTCGCTGAGCTCAACGGCTGGGAAGCCGAGAGCGATGCTTCAAAACTGATACAGGGCCTCGGGCTCCCGGAGGAAATACTCTATTCGCAGATGTCTTCCCTCTCCGGCAACGAAAAGGTAAAAGTCCTGCTGGCTCAGGCGCTTTTCGGCAACCCGGATGTCATCCTGCTGGACGAGCCTACCAACCATCTTGATATCGACGCCATAAGCTGGCTGGAGGATTTCCTTTCGGAATACTTCGGAACAGTTCTGGTGGTCTCCCACGACAGACATTTTCTCAATAATGTCTGCACGCATATCGTCGATATAGATTATACCAAGATCAAGATGTATGTGGGCAACTACGAGTTCTGGTACGAATCCTCGCAGCTCATGCAGAGGCTCATCAAGCAGCAGAACAAAAAGACCGAGGATAAGATAAAGGAGCTTCAGGAATTCATCTCCCGGTTCTCGGCAAACAAATCCAAATCAAAGCAGGCTACATCCCGCCGCAAGCTGCTGGACAAGCTGTCTGTGGAGGAGATGCCCGCCTCATCGAGAAAATATCCCTATATAGGCTTCAATATGGACAGAGAGCCCGGCAAGGAGATCCTCCGTGTTGACGGGCTGACAAAAACTGTTGACGGAGTCAAGCTGCTCAACAATATCTCCTTTACCCTTTCAAGAACGGACAAGGTCGCATTCATCAGCGAGAGCGAACAGGCTGTTACGGCGCTTTTTGAGATACTTGCCGAGCAGGACGAGGATTTTGAAGGAACGATAAAATGGGGCTCGACTACATCCCGCTCCTATTTCCCGAAGGATAACTCCGCTTTCTTCAACGGCTGCGATATGACAGTTGTCGATTGGATCAGGCAGTATTCGACGACAGAAATAACCGATACCTTCCTCCGTGGCTTCCTCGGAAAGATGCTCTTTACGGGAGACGAGATCTATAAAAAGGTCGAAGTCCTCTCGGGAGGCGAGAAGGTAAGATGTATGTTCTCAAGGATGATGCTCTTCGGCTCAAATGTCCTGCTGCTGGACAGGCCGACAAACCACCTCGACCTTGAGTCGATAACCGCTGTCAATAACGGCCTGCGGGATTTCAAGGGAGTAGTCATCTTCGCCTCTCACGACCATGAGATCGTCGAGACCGTCGCCAATAAGATAATCGAGATAACTCCCGAGGGCTGTATCTGCCGCGAGGGAACATACGACGAATATATCGAGTTCAGACGCGAACACGGTATGAAGTCGTTTATAGAGTAAACGGATTGAGCTGTGAGGTCATTATGGAGCAGGAGATCAAGAGCCCGCAGACGGAAGCTTCAGAAGGAGCTCCCGCAGAGACTGTAAAAAAACGCGATATATTCAGAGCGGTGCTGCGTGTTCTGACACTGCTGCTGCTTGCTGCTGCCATCGCGCTCTTCTGCTTTGTAAGATTCCTCAAAGGCAAGGAAAAGGAATGCAGGGAGACTGTCCTTCCGACAGGGCTCTCAGCAGTCGAGACTGTCGAGCGCTATTTCAGATACTGGGACGAGGGAAACAATGCCGGGATGAGGCTCATCGGAGTCCCCGAGCTGACCGTCGTTTCCCCGGACGAGGGAGATTTCTCTTTCGGAGCCTGCTATTTCTGCGATGTCACCCTCGACCGCTGCGAAAAGGCGGAGGGGCTCATGGCGGAGGGCTTTGAGGGATGCTTTGAGAGCGCCATAGTCACTGCTGATTTTACCTACAAGAGAAGCATGGGCTTCGGAGATGCAGCGCTTAAAGAAAAAAATACAGGCTGGGAGTTCTATCTCGCCAGGCCTTCGGAAGGCGACCCCTTCCGCATTATGATCGTTAAAGATCCCGGCAGAACGGAGGGCTGAGGTTTGAAGCATGATCTGACTACATTGGCAGCGGCTGTGCTGCTTATCGGAGGGACACTCTTTTCGGGAGGGCTGTTCGGATCCGGGTCGCAGATAAAACGTTCTGCGGCAGATGTTATAAATACTTCGGCAACGGTAACTGCTGCCGAGGATAGTAAAGGGACATTCCCTGCGGGCGAAGCAGGAGCCTCGGTCTCTGTTGTGACAACGACTACGGCTGTTACTACCGTTCCCGCCAGCGAGATCCCTCCGGAGACTACCACGACAGCAAAGCCGAAGGGCGATAAGGCAGTCATGAAGACTACGACTACCACAGCGCCCGAGGAGGAGCTGCCTCCGGAAGAGACGGATACGAGCGCCCCCGAGGAGACCTCCGCTCCCGAAGAGTCCAAGGCTCCCGAGGAGAGCGAGACAGAGGCCGTTACAACGACAGCTCCTCCGAAGAAAACGGAAGCTGCCGAGAAAAAGACAACGACTACTACCCCCCAGCCTGAGCCGGAGCCAGAGCCTGAGCCGGCAAGAAAGGTTATAAACTTCGGTAATCAGAAGGCTATGTGGGTAACGATATTCGAGCTCCAGCCTATGATGTACGGCAAGACGGAATGGGAGTTCAGGACAGCCTATTCCCAGCTTTGCCAGAACTGCAAGAACCTGGGGATAAATACCCTTTATGTCCATGTCAGACCTATGGGAGACGCTCTTTACAGATCGGGCTGCTACCCCTGGAGCAAGTATATTACCGGGCAGATCGGTGTCGCGCCGATGTATGATCCACTCAGCGTTATGATCGAGATCACCCACAGCTTCGGGCTCTCCTTCCATGCCTGGATCAACCCCTACCGTGTCGGGACGACCTCGGATATAATGAACGCTCCCGGATATTATCTCGTCAAGCAGTGGCTCAGTTCGCCGGCAGCCTATCCCGAGTATGTCACCTATGTCCCCGATACCTACGCCTGCTGGCTGAATCCCGGAGTGCCGCTGGCAAGATGGCTGATAACCAAGGGCGTTACCGAGATAGTCGAGAATTATGAGGTGGATGGTATACATATCGACGACTACTTCTATCCGACTACCGAGGACAGCTTCGATAACAAGACCTACTCTCTTTACAATATGGGCATGGACCGCAAGAGCTGGAGGCTCTATAACTGCACCGCGACTGTCAAGGGCATCTACGATGCGGTAAAGGCTGTAGACAACAGGATCCTCTTCGGCATAGCCCCCCAGGGCAACTATGAGAACAACTACGTCTATATGTTCGCAGATGTCGATCTCTGGCTGGGAACTCCCGGCTACTGTGATTATCTTGCACCGCAGGTGTATTTCGGCCTGGAACATCCATATAAGCCTTTTGTTCCGGTGGTGAGCCAGTGGGCTTCCCTTTACAGAGACCCGAGCGTGTCTCTTGTCATCGGTATCGCTCCCGCTAATATGGAGCTTCAGGATGAATTCTACAATAACCCGGGTATAGTTGCCTCAGAGATAAACTACAGCTTCCTTTACGCTTCGGGAGTAGCCCTTTACCGCTATGACAGCCTCTTCAATCCCATAAGCGGCTACGAGAACCGTGCCGCAACAGAAGTCGTCTGGGTAAGGAACGCTCTGAGTCAGCACTGACCGGGCAGCTCAACTGCCGCAAATATCTTATAACGACAAAAACGGTATGTCTTCCCCCGCAAAGGAGGGGAGATATACCGTTTTTTAAAACTGCCGCCCCGCTGTATTGCAGCGGGGCGGCGATCTGTATCAGCAGGGGATCACTCTGCTTTTTTGTCCTGCTTCTCGACACCGTCGGTGGTGAAGATGAATTTTACGTTGCCGTTCATGGAATCAGACTTGCCGGAGAAGCTGGAGTAGGATCTGGCTGCATGAGTCAGAGCCTTGAATCTTGCAATGCCTTCCTCGACATCGTTCTTTACCAGCTCGACCAGCTTGTCGATAGCTTCGGCTTTAAATTTCTTCATGCCCTCGTCCAGCTCCCTGGCGCCTGTTTCAAGTTTGCCGGCTCCTGCACTGAGGGCAGATGCGCCGCTGCTCAGGTCTTTGAGACCGGTGTGCAGAGCGGTCGTGCCGCCTGCCAGTTTATCGGCTCCGGCCTTGAGTTGTGCGGTAGAGGTCGAGATGGTGTTCAATCCGGTGCTGAGATCCTTGCTGCCTTCCGAGAGTTTGCTCATGCCGCCGTCAAGCTGCGCAGCACCGTTTGAGAGCTGGCCGAGGCCGTTGTCGAGAGCAGTGATCCCGTTGATAAGGGCTCCGCTCCTGCCTTCAAACTCAGCAATGCCGCCCCTGAGCTGTGCAGCACCGTCCGAGAGCTGTTTTGTCCCGGCGGCAAGCTGTGAGGCTCCGCCGGAAAGCTGCTTGCCTGCTGCCGAGAGCTGCGAAGCGCCGTCCGAGAGCTGTCCGAGAGCGCCGTCGAGTGTAGCTGCGCCCTGCGAGAGAGTGCCGAGACCTTCGCCCAGCTTGGCTGCTCCGTCTGCCAGCGCTGTGCTCTTCTGAGCCAGCTCCTTGACGCCCTTGTCGAGGTCTGCGGCACCCTTGCCGAGGTCAGCGGCGCCTGACGAGAGCTGACCGGCTGCGGTATCCAGCGCCGTAACTGAGCCGGAGAGAGTGGCTGCTCCCTGAGAAATGCCCTGCATAGCTGTATCGAGCTGCTGGCTGCCGCCGCTTACGGTAGCGGCTCCTGCCGAGAGCTGCGCTGCGGAGCCTGCGGCTGCCTTTGTGTTTGCCGAAAGAGCTGCGGTGCCTTCCTTGATGGCGCCGCCCTCCTGCATCTGCGCAAGGAGCGCTTCCTGGCCCTTGATCGTGGTATCGAGGGTGTTTATCAGAACGGTCAACTGCGCCGCCTCGGCAGCATCTGCCTGAGCCAGCATTCCTTTGAGCCCGTTGAGGATACCCTTGTTTGCCTTGACAGTCTCACTGAGAGAGCCGGCTGCGGAATCTATGCCGGAGTCAACTGCTGCTGCGCCGTCGGAAAGTGCATTGAGGCCGCCGGCCATATCACTGACTCCCTTGGCAAGCTGCTGCGCTCCGTCGGAAAGGGCAGCTGTACCGGCCTTTGCCTCGCTGATGCCGCCTGCCAGCTTTTTAGCGCCGTCATCAAGACCGGAGGTGCCTGCTTTGAGCTGGCCGAGACCCTCTGCGAGGGAAGCTGCTCCGCCGGAGACCTTGCCGCTGCCGTCCGAGAGCTGTCCGATACCTGTTTTAAGCGCCGGCATCGAAGACAGGAACTGCTCTGCGCCCTTTGCCGCTTCGCTTATACCTGCGCTGAGTCTGGAAGAGCCGTCTTTTGCCTGAGCTGCGCCCTGGGAGAGCTTTCCGAGGTTCTCATCCAGCAGGGAAGCGCCCTGCGCCAGCTTTTCCATATTGTCGGTAACTGTCTTGCTGCCGTCGGCAAGGGAAGAAGCGCCTTCAGAAAGCTGAGATACACCGTTTTTCAGAACAGGAGCCGCCCCTGCGAGCTGGGCGGAGCCGTCCTTGGCAGAGGCAAGCCCCTTGACGATCTCGCCGGAGCCGTTCTTGGCGGATGCGAGGCCGTTTGTCAGCTCCCTGGAGCCTTCGTAGGCGGATCTTGTGCCTTCTGCCAGCTTGCCTGCGCCGTCAGCAAGCTGCTTGCTGCCCGACTCCAGCTCGGATGCGCCGCTCTCCGCAGCCCTGGCACCGTCTGCCAGCTTGCCTGCGCCTGCATTGAGTGTTTTGAGGCCGCTGTAAAGTTGGGATGTGCCGTCGCAGAGCTTATCGCAAGCATCGGTAAGATCGTGGAGCTTGGACTTGAGGTCGTTGAGATTATCGACCTTGTCCAGATCCAGTTCTGAGAAGATCTGTGAGGTAGCTATGGTCATAGAGGTGGTCGTCTCAAAGTCGGTGACATCGGCGGTTATCTCTACGCTCTCTGGGAGGCTGATATCGAGGCCGTATTTCGCGGCATCGAAATTGAGGCTCTCGCTGAGCCCGGGGACAGCGACACCGATAGCTATAAGGCGCTTGCCGTCGGAGATGACCTTTCCGTTTGAGATACTTACATTCCGGAATTTTTCGGAATCCAGCAATGTCCCGCTGGCCATAATGAACGGAACATATACTTCATATTCCTTGCCGTCGATAGTCTGCTTACTTTTCAGAGTATTGGTGTAATCGTATCTGATGGTGACTTTTCCGCTCTTGCCGGAGATCTCCTCGGGAGACATCTCCTTGCCGTCCAGCAGATATGTTATCTTTACGCTGACCGGGAGCTCCTTGTCCGACTTGCCCTGATAGTAGATATCCTTGCTGTCGGCCGCCCAGGTCAGAGAGCTGCCGGAGCGTGTGAACTCTTCGTAGCCTTTGACATTTTCTATATCGGTCAGGTCGGAGACATCCTCCAGAGAGCTGAGAGCGCCTGTATTTTTGAGCCAGTCGCTGACGATGATCTCTTTTACCTTATTGCCGCTGGAGCAGAGGACATATACTGTCTCGTCCTTTACGGCGGCACCTTCTTCGGCCTGCCTCGGCATCATTGTTTCCTCGACCGTTCTGGTAACTGCGGGGCTGTCTTTTTCGTCGGAATCAGCCTGCACCTTGGCGTAAATTCCGGTTGCTCCTGCTGAAAGGAGTATAGCTAGGACTGCTGCGATGACTTTTGTGTATTTCATATCTGTGCCTCCAAACTGTTTTCGTTTTTATATTTTCCGGCCTTTATATCATATATCTTACCGGGCCTTATGCCTGCCGTCGTTTTGCAGATGACCTTATCGAGGAGCAGCAGGAACGAGGGCAGAGCCATTATTACCGTGAACATCGAGATGATGGCGCCTCTTGAGAGCAGTATGCAGAGCTCGGAGATAAGGCCTATCTTGGAATACATCCCGACACCGAAGGTCGCAGCGAAGAATCCGAGAGCCGAGACCATTATGGACTTGATCGAGGTGGAAAGCGCTACGGTCACTGCCTCGTGCTTTTCCTTGCCGAGGCTGCGCTCGGTCTTATAGCGGGTAGTCATCAGGATCGCGTAATCGACTGTTGCGCCGAGCTGTATCGTTCCGATAACGATAGAGGCTATAAAGGCGACTTTAGAGCCTGTGTAGGTCGGGATCCCCATGTTTACGAATATCGCCAGCTCGATGACGGAGACGAGTATTACCGGCAGCGATACCGAGCGGAGGACTATCATTATTATGATGAAGATCGCAGCGATGGAGAGGAAGTTTACTACCTTGAAATCGCGGTTGGTGATCTCGATCAGGTCTTTTGTCGCGGGAGCCTCGCCTATGAGCATCCCCTTTTCATCATATTTGGCGATAAGGTCTTCGATCTGTTTGCACTGATCGTTTACCTGATCGGAAGCGACCTCGTATTCCGAGCCGACCATTATCAGCTTCCAGCTATCGCTTTCCAGCAGATCGGTCATTTTTTGGGGGAGCATATCCATCGGGATCTTTGAGCCGACTACCGAGTCAAGGCCGAGGACCATTGAGACACCGTCCAGCTTTTCAACTTCCGAGCAGAGGGCTCTGGTGTCCTTGGGGGAAACATCGGTGCTTATCAGCATAACGTGGGTCGAGTTCATTCCGTACTCTTCGTTGAGCTTGGTGTTGGCGATAACGCTGTCAAGATCCTTGGGGAGGGTCGAATCCAGCTTATAGTAGACATCGTTGTTGAAATTGCCGTAGATCGCAGGGGAGAGCAGAACGAAGAATACTGTTACGAACACTCCCGCGTGCTTTACGATGAATCTTGCAACTCCGTCCATATTGGGAAGGAAGTCTCTGTGTCTTGTCTTCATTATCGGCTTATCGCAGATAAGGATCATCGAAGGAAGGACAGTTACACAGCAGATAACTCCGAACACAACGCCCTTAGCCATTACGATACCGATATCCAGGCCGAGGGTAAAGCTCATAAAGCACATAGCCAGGAAGCCCGCGACGGTGGTTATCGAGCTGCCGACGACGGAAACGATCGTCCCGGCGATAGCGTGGCTCATAGCTTCCTTATTGTCTCCGGGGTAGAGATTTTTGTTTTCAAGATAGCTGTGGTAGAGGAAGATGGAGTAATCCATCGTGACTCCGAGCTGCAATACTGCTGCCAGAGCCTTGGTAAGGAAGGATATCTCTCCGGCGACGAAGTTCGTTCCCAGGTTATAGACTACTGCCATCCCGACGCTCAGCATAAAGAACACCGGGACGAGGAAGGAATCCATCGAGATCGCCAGGACTAGCGAAACGAGTGATACTGCGATCAGTATATACATCAGGGTCTCGCTCTCGGCGATATTTTTCATATCGTCGCTTATTGCGCTCATGCCGCTGACGAAGCACTGCTTATCAGCGATCTTGCGTATCTCTTCGATAGCTTCGAGAGTCGAATCCGCGGCAGTGGTGTCCTTGAAAAAGACTACCATCAGCGTTGACTTGCCGTTGTCGGCGTTGAAGAAATCATAGATCTTCTCCGGCAGTATCTCCTTCGGCAGCGATATATCCGCGATTGAATCGTACCATACGACGCTGGCAACGCCGTCTACATCTTCTATCTTCTGCTTGGTCGCTGAGACTTCCTTATCGGTCATCCCGTCGATCATTACCATTGAGAAGCCGCCTTTGCCGAAATCATCCAGCAGGATATCCTGCCCTTTCATGGTCTTTATATCCTTCGGAAGATACGAGAGGATATCGTAGTTGGTCCTGGTATTTATATATCCTATCCCGCTGGGGATCAGAAGAAGGATCCCGAGAATAAGGATAAGGACTCTTTGTTTGACAATAAACCTGCCAAATCTGACCATTTGATGCTCATCTCCTTTTTATAAGGCTCCCGTTCAAAAAGCTGACCGAAAGTCACTTTCGTTTACGTTCCTTATTATATATCAAAACTGACCAATAGTCAATAGCTGAGAGCGAGAAAAATGACTGTTGGTCATAAATTTGTTGACAATGCACAAAACTGACCGAATGGATGAAACTGACCATTGGTCATTTCTCAGCTTGACAAATCGAAAAATATCGGATATAATAGGAACAATCCAGATAGTATTGTTCCTCCCGTAAGCGGAAAGGATGATAAAAATGACCAAACTCGAGACAAAAAAGAAGACGAAGGAGACCTCTCTGCTTGCTACCGCCTTCGAGTTTTTTACGACCAAGGGCTTCAGCAAGACATCTATAACCGACATCGCCAGCAAGGCGGGAGTAGGTAAGGGGACTTTCTATCTTTATTTCAAGGACAAATACGATATCCGCAACAAGCTCATCGCCCGGAAGAGCGAGCAGGTGCTTATGCGGGCGGCAGATGCTCTTTCAAAGCAGGGGAGCGATCTCGGCTTTGAGGACAAGTTCATTTTCCTTATCGACAATATCATCAATCAGCTTGATGCGAATAAGTCTCTGCTGAACTTTATCTCTAAAAACCTGAGCTGGGGAGTGTTCATGGCAGCGCTGACCAATACCTCCGAGAGGGAGTTCGATTTCATCCAGGCCTATGACAAGCTGCTCTCCGAGTCAAAGCGCCCTATCAGAGACCGCGATCTGCTGCTCTATATGATAACCGAGCTGGTATCCTCGACCTGCTATTCCTCGATCCTTTACCGCGAGCCCTGCGGTCTTGATAAATTAAAGCCCGAGCTCTACTGCACGATCCGCAGCATAATCGCACAGTTCTATGAACAATGATCCGATGCGCGCTGCATCGGGAACACAAAAAAGCGCTCCCGCATGATACGGGAGCGCTTTTGCATCATCATATTATTTTGTGTTTGAAAGGTTCCATTTCATCGGTGCGATCCGCTTTGCCTTGGTGTTATCGATGCGCCAGTTGCTGAAAGTCGTCGCAGGGTCAAAGTAGCGGTAGTCTGTCTTTGCCTTGGCTTTATTGAAGACCAGGCCGACTCCGGGGCTTCTCTGGATAACAGCTCCGATACGGTGCCTGTTGCGCTCGAAATCGAGGATATCCTTGGCTGTTGTGATCTCGCTGTCGGAGACATTGTAGATGCCCTCATATCTTCCGGAGGGGATAGCGATTATGCCTTTGATGAAGTCGATGAGATTGTAGAGGCAGCAGAAAGAGAAACCGTAGAGACCGTCGTTGTAGATAAATGCGACGTCTTCCTTTGCGTCGTAAACCTTATCTCTGAGGTTCTGGGTATATTCTGCTGTGTAGATCGGAGCTACTCTGGCGATAACGGGAACACAGTCTGATTTCTTGAAGCCCTTTTCCAGCATTTTCTCACTGTAGAGCTTGAGATCGACGTAGTTGGAGCTGCCCTTTTCGGAGGTAGTCTCTCTGATGGGCTCGCGCCCCTTCTGGACACCGTACACCTGAGTCGTCGAGATCAGGATGAAGTTTTTGCAATCGGTCTTTGCAGCGGCTTCGTAAATGTACTTGTCTGTCACTTTAGCGCGTTTCAGCTCGGCGTCGGTGACATAGGAGTCGAAGTCATTATCCACCGTATTTGCCATGTGGATGATCGTTTCGATACGGTTGCTCGCCATTATGTTCGAGACAGTATCCTTATCGGTTATATCGCACTGGACGAAAGTGTAGTTCGGGTCTGTGTCAACGATCTCGTTGAACATACTGTCAACGGCATATATGCGGTGCTTTTTTGCAAGCAGCGCTTTGGTCGTTTCTCTTCCCATAAAACCGCTGCCGCCTGTAATAAGAACTGAAGCCATGCTTCCTCACTCCTTTACCGAAAGCTGCGCATCTCACCGCTTTGCGGATATGATGCTTCATAATACGTGAATATTATAACATAATTTGACTGCATTGAAAAGACTTTTGTGTTTATTTGATGAAAAGTTTTATTTTCTTTATAATTTTACTTGCTTAAATTTGTGAATTGTGTTAAAATAATGATGACTTTGAATAAGATTTATTTTCAATAAAACATTTTAACATATTAAATGTGAGGTAGCGAATTGATATACAGCGAGCTTTTGTTTTTTCTGGGTGTCCTGCCCGTATCTGTCCTGCTGTCGTTTTTTGACCGCAGCGCAGAGTATAAAAATCTCATACTGATCCTGACCTCTGTGGCTTTTCTGAGCTGGGGAAAGCCTCTCTATGTCCTGCTGATCTTCTCGACAGTTATAGCCGAATATGCTCTCGGACTGGGGATCTCCGCTCTGCGGAAAAAGAGCTCTCCTGCTGCGGCAGCTCTGCTTCTCGCCGATCTTCTGATGAATGCAGGGGTATTCCTGCTGTATGCTCATAACTATATCTTCCCGGATAGCAGCAAGCTGCATCTCGGAGCCTCGCTGATACCTATCGGCGCAGGATATTACACCGCAAAGGGCTTTTCCTACGCTTTTGATGTCTATACCGGGAAATGCAGGGCAGAGAAAAATATCTTCTGCCTTATGACGTATATGGTATCATTCCATTTCCTTATGGCCGGGCCTGTCGTCCGTTACGGAGACACCGAGCCGTATATCCGTAAGCGCAGCATAGGCGGCAAGGCTCTGAGCGACGGCCTCTCAAGGCTCGTATTCGGCCTCGGAAAGATAGTCATCCTGGCTCAGGCGTTCCACCGCATAAGCGTTTCCGGTCTGGAGGGGAGAGAGGCTTCCGTTATTGGGAGCTGGCTGGGCATGGCTGCTTTTCTTGCCGAGTGCTGGTTCTCCTTTACAGGCCTCTGCGATATGGCGAAAGGCCTTGGCCTTATGAACGGCTTTGACTATGAAGAGAATTACCGCGATATCTCCTTCGGGGAGCTGATGACGGGCTATCTGAAAAGCGCCAATACCACACTTGTCAAGCTGTTCTCTGACGTTCTCGGGAGAGCCCCCGGCAGTGGGAACGCATTTATCGCCGGAGCGGGAGCCCTCATCGGATGCGTACTTATCGCGCTCTGGTATCATATAAGCAGGATGTATCTGCTGGTCGGGCTGGCGCTGGGAGCCCTGCTGCTGCTGGAGAGGCTCTTCCTCTCGAAGCTGCTGGGAAAGCTGCCTGTTGCGCTGAAAGCTGTATATGTGCTGTTGTTTTCTCATATCATTCTCGGCGGGCTCTATTTTGACAGCTTTTCCGACCACAAGCACTGGGTCGGGACACTCTTCGGCAGGGGCGCGGCAGGGCTTATGACCGACTCCTTCGGAAAGACCCTTCTGGCAAATATCTGGCTGGTAGCTGCGGCGTTCATCTGCGCCTGCGCTCCTGTCAGGAAAGCGCTGGGCGGGCTGCTGGCAAGAGCCGGGAAGAGCAGCTCTCAGGCCTATACCGCAGTATCAGTGATAAAGACCGTATTCACCGCAGCTTTGCTGGTGGTATGTGTCATAACGCTGGCAGCAGAGGCTGCCTGAAAGGAGGAGATCTTATGCAGAATGAACTGAGCCTCAACGAGCTGGGATCATACAGCGCCGATGACGATCTCCCCGAGATGCCGGAGGAATGCGAAGAGAGCGAAAAGGCTATCGAAGCCCTGCGCAGCCGCTCCGATGAGGAAAGATCAATATTCATAAACATAGTGGTCATAGCAGTGACGCTGCTGGCCTGCGCCGCATATTTTATCGCCACGACCAGCTCCAGGCGCTTCTCTGACGAGGGAAATAAATTCTCCCTGCAGCGCCTTGCCAACGGCAAGTTCACCGCCGAGATCTCAAAGCGCTATTACAGCACCATCGCCTATCCCAAGGAGATCAAGAGCATCGCTCAGAAGATCTCTGGATTCTACGGCATAGGCGGCGGTGTGGATTATTCCGACGGCTCAAACACAGGAGCCCCCGGAGGGAACAACAGCGGCAGCGGCGCAGCTCCCGGCGTCAGGGAAACACAGAAAAGCAGCAGCCATAACGAGCAGACCGTTACGACAGCAGAGACTACTTCCGGGACAGCAGCGACAACTTTCCCTCACGAAGTTCAGACAATCTACGATACTATCTTCTCGCGGACTACAACAGTTTCCACCGAGCTGGGCTGGGATCCCGACGATCCGTACTCTCATAAGATAACCATAACCACCACGACCAATAACGACGAGCCGGATATCGCTTCGACGACTACCGCCGCTCCGCAGAAGACGGATACCTCCCCCTCCACCTCCGAGACAGAACTGCCTCCCGAGGAGACACCGACAGCTTCGGAGACAGATCAGCCTACCGTGAGTGTGACGGAAGAACAGTCAGATCAGACCGAGCCCGGCGACAATACCTCTGAGGAGACCGGCGAGCCTACGCAGCCGGAAGCTCCGGAAGACCCGGAGGAAGAGTGATGGCCCAGAGGGATCATAACCCTTTCCCCTTCTCGGAAGACAACAAGCGCTATCTGACATATAGCTGCTATCTGAAACGGCGCTTCGGCGGAAAGGTGTTCAAAGTGCCGCTGGACCTGGGGCTGGGATGCCCGAACCGGGACGGCTCCAAAGGAGCCGGCGGCTGCATATTCTGTTCTGAGCGCCGCAGCGGAGATTTTGCGGGAGACCCTTGTGAGGATATAGCCGCACAGTATGCCGGGGTCGGCGGGATGATGCGGAAAAAATGGCCTGACGGCCGCTGCATCGCCTATTTCCAGGCTGGCTCCAATACCTACGCCGACACATCGCTGCTGAAAGCTGTGTTTGAACGCGCAGCAGGCTTCGAGGGCTGTGTCGGAGTGTCTGTAGCGACCCGCGCCGACTGTATCGACAGCGAGAAGGCCGATATGCTGGCCGGGCTTTCGGAAAAGACCTATCTGACAGTCGAGCTGGGTCTGCAAAGCATATACGACAAAACCGCCGCCCTCTGCAACCGCTGCCATACCTTCGCTGAATTCCTGGATGGGTATTCGCTGCTGCGGGAGAGAGGGATAAATATCTGTGTCCATATCATCAACGGCCTGCCCGGTGAGTCCCGGGAGATGATGCTGGAAACAGCAGCCCGGGTAGGAGAGCTGAGACCGCACGCTGTCAAGATCCATCTCCTGCATATCCTGAAAAACACCCGCCTTGCGGAGATGTATGAAAAGGGAGAGTTCAGGGCTATGGAGAAGGATGAATATATAAGCCTTGTCTGCGACCAGATAGAGAGGATGCCGCAGGATGTCATAATCGAGAGAGTCACCGGAGACGGTGCCAGAGATCAGCTTATTGCTCCGCTCTGGAGCTTAAAGAAGTTCGAGGTGATGAACGGCATCGACAAGGAGCTCTACCGCAGAGATTCGTGGCAGGGCATTTCAGCCCCGGCTGCGATATGACCGGATAGATAAAGACCATTGAACGGAGGAATAAAGCATGAAAAAGAGTATGACACTCAGCTATGAGGTGGGAGACGGGCTCTACCTTAATATAACGAATAAATGCCCGTGCAACTGTACCTTCTGCATCAGGAACAACGGCGACGGCGCTTACGGCTCCGATCCTCTCTGGCTGGAGCATCAGCCCTCATTTGAGGAGATAGCAGCCGACCTTGAAAAGCGCGATCTGGACAGCTATAAGGAGATCATCTTCTGCGGCTACGGCGAGCCGACCTGCGAGCTGGAGCTGCTCAAACAGGTCTCCGCATATATAAGGAGCGTCACAAAGACTCCCATCAGGATAAACTCCAACGGCCTTTCCGACCTTATCAACAAGAGAGATACCGCCGCCGAGTTCAAGGGCGTCTGCGATGTTATGTCCATAAGCCTCAACGCATCCAACTCCGCCGCCTATCATGCCGTCACCCGCCCCAGCTTCAAGGGAGTGGACAGCTTCGCCGCGATGCTGGATTTTGCAAAGCGGGTCAAGCAGTATGTTCCGGATGTTATGCTGACAGTCGTCGATATAATCGGCGAGGAGGAGATAGAGCGTTCGAGAAAGCTGGCGGAAAGCATCGGCGTCCGCCTCAGAGTCAGGGAATATATCCCTGAATGATATCTTATTCAAGAGGGAAAGAATATGGAAAAAGCATTTTCAAAGAATCTGATAAATATAGAGCCTTATGTCGCAGGGGAGCAGCCCAGGAGCGCAGATATAATCAAGCTCAACGCCAATGAGAACCCCTATCCGCCCTCGCCGGAGGTACACAAGGCGATAGCTGCCTTCAACGCCGATGGTCTCAGGCTCTATCCTCCTATGGATGCTGCGCCGCTGCGTCAGGCAGCCGCCGATTTCTACGGCCTCGACCGAAGCTGCGTCTTCGCAGGCAACGGCTCCGACGATGTCCTTGCCGCAGCTTTCAGAGCGTTCTTCAATTCGGACAAGCCGATACTCTATCCGGATATCACATATTCCTTCTATCCTGTGTGGTGTGAGCTGCTGAAGATACCTTTCAGGACGATCCCTGTGGATGAAGGCTTCAATGTCAACGTTGAGGATTATTATACAGACAACGGCGGAGTAGTACTGCCGAACCCCAATGCCCCCACAACCATCGGCCTCGGGCGGGACAGGATCGAGGAGCTGATAAAGCATAACCGGGAGAGCGTAGTTATCATTGACGAGGCCTATGCTGATTTCAGCGGGGTAAGCTGTGTACCGCTCATTAAGAAATACGATAATCTTGTCGTTACACAGACTTTCTCCAAATCCAGAGCTCTGGCAGGGATGAGAGTCGCCATAGCTCTTGCCGACCCGTACCTCATCTCTTATCTGGATGCTGTCAAGGATTCCTACAATTCCTACCCTATGGATGCTGTTTCTATCTGCGCCGGTACTGCGGCAATGCGGGACAGGGAATACTTCGAGGCGACCTGCGGGAAGATCGTCGCTACCCGTCAGCGTGTTACAAAGAGGCTGCGTGAGCTTGGATTTATCCTGCCGGACAGCTCTGCGAACTTCCTTTTTGCAACTCACCCGGATCATACCGCCAGGGAGATATTCTCCTACCTGCGGGAGAACGGCATATATGTCCGCTATTTCAGCAAGCCCAGGATAGACAACCACCTCCGCATAACGGTGGGGACAGACGAGCAGATGGATAAGCTGCTCGAGCTGCTTGAAAAGCTCATAAATAAATAAGGGATTGCTGCGCCATAATAGTTTATCTGCTTTCGGTTTTCGCCGCGCTGATCATGCAGCGCGGCGAAAGTGCATAAAAAGGGTATTCCCCTGTTCTGGGGAATACCCTTTTTATGCCGAAGGCTGTTTGCGCAGCCCGTTCCGTTATCCTGCGGAGGGGTCATTTATGATACCGGGAGCCTTTCGCTATCCTGAAAGCCCGATAGACCTGCTCCAGGAGCATGATCCTTGCAAGCTGATGCGGGAAGGTCATTTTTGACATAGAGAGACGAAGATCGGCGGCTTTTTTTATCTCCTCGCTCATCCCGAAGGAGGAACCGATTATAAAGTTGACCGTCGAATACCCTGATACAGCGGCAGAGGTCAGCTTTTCCGAGAGCTCGGTGCTGGAAAGCTGCTTTCCCTCGATACACATGGCGATATTGTAGGCTCCCTTGGCTGAGAGCCTGCTCTCCATGAGCTTTGCCTCCTGAGAAAGCGCCTGCTCTATCTCCCGCTCTGACGGATCGTCGGAGAGCCTTGCCTCGGGGAGCTCGACTATCTCCGGGCGGCAGTCGGCGCCGAGGCGCTTGATATATTCTGCGGCGGCATCACGCCAGTAGCTCTCTTTGAGCTTGCCGACGGTTATGAAGCATACTTTTATCAGAAGATCACCGCCTTTGAGCAGTTGTCGGGAGCGGCGACATCCAGAGTGAAATCCCGGCCTTCGGTATATCCGGAGAGCCCTTTGAGGGCGCAGCTCCTGGCCAGCGAAGGGATATTGTTCTCCCGGCTCAGGTGTCCGAGGACGAACCTTCGCGTCCCTCCGGCGATGAGCTCCCGCAGAAGCGAGGCGCAGTCGTCATTGGAGAGGTGCCCGTGTTCGGAGAGGATGCGCTGCTTCAGAGGGTAGGCATAAGGCCCGGTGCGGAGCATCTGCTCATCGTAATTGGATTCCAGAAGTATCATATCGCTCCCGGAGACAGCGCTCCTGACCTTATCTGTGACTATCCCGAGATCTGTGCAGCTTGAAGCCTTCTTGCCGTCTGCGAATTCGATGGTGAAGCCGCAGCTTGCGGTGCAGTCATGGGAGGTCTCGAAGTGTGTGATCCTCATCCCGCAGACCTCGGCGCTGCCCCGCTCCAGCGGGACTGTTTCGGCAGCCGGGTCCAGCTTGCCTGTGTCATAGAGCTCACGGAGATTGGCCTCCTGAGCATAGACAGTGCAGCCGTATTTCTTTGCAAAGACCCTTAGCCCGCTGATATGGTCGGAATGAGTATGCGTTACGAACACAGCTCTGACGGCGCCCGGGTCTATCCCTCCCGCCGAGAGAGCGTCGGATATCCTCTTGCAGGAAACGCCTGCGTCGATGAGTATCCCGCCGCGATCGTCTCCGACAAATGAACAATTGCCGCTGCTGGAAGAGAACAGCGGATAGAATCTGGCCATTTATACCCTCCTTGATCTGAAAAAGGCTGCCCTGCCAGCAGCAGAGCAGCCGAAGCTGTCATCCCAGACGGACTCTGTTTACTTCTTTTTCAAGCTCAGCGACCTGTTTCTTGCCGCCTCTGAAACAATAGGTGTCTTCGTTGGTCTTTACATTGACCTCGCCCTTGAGGAACTTTGTCTCATGCTCAACGACTCTGATCTGCTTTTTATCGATGAACATGGTGATCGGAAGATCGGTGGTAGAAGGGCAGATAACGAGCAAGCCCTGTTTGGCGCTTATGAAATAGCCCGATCTTTCAGAGATCTTTGTTGTGCTGCGATTCGCTTTGAGGCAGAATTTACATTCCAGACATTTGTAACAATCTAATTTGTCAATATCAAGAGCCATCTGGATGTGTATCTGCTTTATGACGCGCTGCCATTCTGCAGATTCGATGTTGATAGTGTTGTTAGAGATAAGGACTTCCATAAGCTGCATACTTACCACCCTTTCTTTTGCGAGATATATCTGTCTGTAAGGCCGCCCTGTGGTCGGGGCGACAGGACTTGAACCTGCGGCATCTTGGTCCCAAACCAAGCACTCTACCAAACTGAGTTACGCCCCGAAAGCAGGCTGCCTATATTATTATACACTTTTTTGCGCGGTTTGTCAAGTTTAGCGGGCTGTTTTTCTGCGGCATTTCTGCCCTGTCCGGAGGGGAATTGCCCGCCCTGACGGCAGCCGGCGCATGAAACAGCTTTTTGTGCCCGGTGTCTTTACTTTTAAGGGAAAGTGTGATATAATTACAATGCACATCCTTAAATCCAGAAAGGAAAATGAATTCTATGAAACTCTCTCCGCTGTTTGAAAAAGGCAAGCCACAGTTCTCTCTGGAGATATTTCCCCCGAAGGATCATTCCGGAGGGGTAGAGACCATATATGAAACGCTGGACGGCCTCAGGGAAGTCCGCCCCGCATTTATAAGCTGCACCTACGGCGCAGGCGGCAATCTTGCCGACAGCTCGACTATCGAGATCTGCTCGATAATCAAGGAAAAATACGGCATCCTGCCGATCTCGCACCTTACCTGCGTAAACAGTTCTGCCGAGGATATAGATATCATCCTTGCAAGACTGAAAGCTGCGGGCATCAGCAATATCCTTGCCCTCAGAGGAGATGTCCGCCCGGATGTTCCCCCGAAGCAGGATTTTGCTCACGCCTCAGACCTTATAAGTTATATCAAGGAGAAGGAGCCGGGATTTGACATCTCTGCTGCCTGCTATCCGGAAGGGCACCCGGATTCTGACAGTATCGTTGACGATGTCCTCAATCTCAAGCTCAAGGTGGAGTGCGGAGCCGAGCATCTTATCTCACAGCTCTTTTTTGATAACGAGGATTTCTACCGCTTCAGGGAAAGATGCGCTATCGCCGGGATAACTGTCCCGATAGAGGCCGGGATAATGCCTGTTACCTCAAAGCAGAGCATTATGAGGATGGTCTCGATGTGCGGAGCCTCGATACCCTCGAAGCTGGCGAAGATACTCAACCGCTTTGAGAACAATCCGAGAGCGCTGGAGGAGGCCTGCATAGTCTATGCGACAGAGCAGATCATCGACCTTATCTCCAACGATGTTGACGGGATACATCTTTACACTATGAACAAGCCCGAGCTGGCTAAGCGCATTTTTTCAGTCATCGACACGATGCGCTGACGGAGGGATATTTCTTGGATATGAATTACGGCGGAGGCGGATATAATGCGCCTCCGGGCGGCGGAGCGTATTACCCGCAGCGGTCTCCGCTTGAAGAGGCAAGGCTCCGGGAGCGAAAAGCTCTCTTCCGGAGCTGCTCAAAGCTGGGAGCGCTGCTGCTCATCTACGCTCTGCTGCAATATGTTTTTAAATATGTATATTACGGCGTTGTCGCAACTGTAAGCTCGGGTTCCTTCAATCTTATGCCCTGGCAGTCGCTGAAATATCTGCGGGAGCATCAGGAAATAGTCAGCGGCTCGTCCTTCTCTATGGGCGGCAACCTTTCGATAGTCTTTTTCAGTATGCTCATCCTGATGCTGATCGCCAGGTTCGCCATGAAGATCGATCTCAGCGAGATGGCGAAGCCGGAGAAAAGGCATTTCAAGCAGGCAGTCAAGTGGTTCCCGCTGTGTATGCTGCTGAATATTGCAGTGTCTTATGTCATAACGATACTGGAGAACTATCTTTCTTCTGTCGGAGTCAATATGCCGGATGTGGATTTCACGATACAGGAGCCCTCTGATCTGGCTATAACACTCCAGTTCGTCTATGTCATACTCATCGGCCCGCTGGCTGAGGAGCTGCTTTACAGAGGCCTGGTGCTCTCGCTTCTGAAGCCCTACGGCAACTGGCTGGCTGTGCTGTTCTCGTCTTTGATCTTCGGCCTGATGCACGGGAATGTCCCCCAGGCGGCTTCCGCCTTCGCCTCGGCAATGGTCGCCGGTATGATCGCTATCAAATGCAATTCTGTCATCCCGACGCTGATAATACATATAATGAACAATACCATCGCCAGCTATACGGATTTTGCAGAGGTCATCGGCTGGCCCTATGCCTCGGAGATACTGATGGCTATCGAGATAATCGTGCTCTTCGCCGGATTGTTCGTGCTCTTCGTTTACGGCTGGCAGATCGTCTCGACAAAAGACGGCAAGTTTGCCTTGACCTTCGGCCAGAGAGTCACGGCTGTGTTCACCAATATCCTGATGCTGGTGTATTTTCTCTATGAGCTCTACGGCTTCTTCACCAGCTTCATAAATGCGAACTGAGGCTTTTCCTGCGATCTTTGCAGTGCGGCCTTAAAAGGAGGAAATGTTCAGATGAGGAAAATAGTTTGCATCGCCCGCAGATTTGCGGCGGCAGCAGCAGCCCTGATAATGGTGTTCACAGCAGCGCCGGAGGGCCTCTTTGCGCCGCAGAGAGCATTCGCGGGGGAGCAGCTCGGTCAGACCGATTTCGATAACGGCGTCGGGCTTCCCTGGCATATAGTTGAATCCATTGCGGGAGAAATGGATTTTGAGATCGACAACGGTGTCTATAAGGTCACTATCATCAACCCGGGCGGGGCATCCCGCGGCGGTGAGGACAGATGGGACTGCCAGTTCAGGCACAGAGGCCTGAAGATCGTCGCCGGGCATCAGTACCGTGTGCGCTATCAGATCACTCCATCCAATGCCGGAAAGTATTATACCAAGATCGGCAATCTTGAAGGCGATGTGGAGATCTGGCACAATATGTCCGACGGGTATAACCTGGACGCCACCTGGGATCCCATACAGATCGGCGCCAATGAGACCAAGACCGTCGATCTGACCTTTACGGCCGGCAGATCGCTGGATGTGGCGGAGTGGGCTTTCCATCTGGGAGGCTCCGGGCAGTATACCAACGGCGACTGCTTCCCGGCCGGGACAGTCATAACCTTTGACAATATGTCTCTCATCGACCTGACCTCGGACGAGAACGACTACAAGGCCCCGGAGGAATGGAAGCGTGCGGAAGTCCTCACAGACCAGGTCGGCTACTTCCCCGAAAGAGTCAAGCAGGCGACCCTGCTCTGTACGGATAAGGACAGCGTTGAGTTCGAGCTCATAGACGATTCGGGCAAGTCCGTATGGTCGGGCGAGAGCAGGTATTTCGGCTATGACGACGATTCGGAGGATACTGTCCATATACTTGATTTCTCCGAATTCAGCGAAGAGGGAACATATCATATCGAGTGCTCCAACGGCGCTAAGAGCCGGGATTTCGTTATCGGCGGCAAGGATGTGTGGTCAGGGCTGGTCTATGACTCCCTCAACTATTTCTATCAGAACCGCTCCGGAATCCCTATCGAGAGCAAGTTCATCTCCTCGGGCGACAAGGACAAGCTGGCCAGAGCTGCCGGGCACCCTTCGGATAATGCCGAGATCCAGCAGACCTGGGGCTATTCCGGCTCCTCCGGCAGCGTCGATGTTACCGGAGGCTGGTACGATGCAGGAGACCACGGCAAATATGTGGTCAACGGCGGATTTTCTCTCTGGATGCTCCAGAACCAGTATGAGGCAGCTAAAGCCTGCGGCTTCGACAACGCCTTTGCGGACGGCACTATGCTGCTCCCTGAGTGCTCCAACGGAGCTCCCGACCTTCTCGACGAGGCTCGCTTCGAGATGGAATGGATGTTCAAGATGATCGTCGGCTCCGGGGATTACGCCGGAATGGCATATCATAAGGCTCACGATGAGACCTGGACAGGCCTGGGCGTCGCTCCCGCAGACGATACCAAAAAGCGTATCATCAAGCCTCCGACGACGGCTGCGACCCTGAACCTTTCAGCCTGCGCTGCTCAGGCGTCAAGGCTCTGGAAGGGAATAGACGACAGCTTCGCCGAAGAATGCCTTGAAAAGGCCAGGCTGACCTATGAGGCGGCTAAAAAGCATCCTGACATGATGGCTCCGCTGGATGAATCCGTCGGCGGCGGCGCTTACGGAGATACGGATGTCTCGGACGAATTCTACTGGGCGGCTATGGAGCTTTTTATCACCACAGGCGATGAGAGCTATTATGAGGATGCGAAGAGATCCTCCTTCTTTCTGAAGATACCCACCTCTCTGGGAGGCGGCGAGAGCGTTGACACAGTCGGCAGCTTCGATTGGGGCAACACCGCTGCTCTCGGGACCCTGAGCGCTTCGCTGAACGAAAAGAGCTTCTCCTCCGATGAGAGCAAGAGCGTCAGAGAAGCAATAATCTCGGCCGGAGACCATTTCCTCGATATCGAGAAAAAGCAGGGCTACGGCCTGCCTTACGGCCAGAGCACCCTTAGCTACAACGACAGCGATAAGGGCTATATCTGGGGCTCGAACTCGTTTGTCGCAGATAACGCTATCCTGCTGGGCTACGCCTATATCGTCTCCGACGAGGACAAATATCTCGACGGAATGATCGGCGGCCTCGATTATCTGCTGGGCAGGAATGCGCTGGATTATTCCTATGTTACAGGCTACGGCAGCCACACCACCGAGAACCCACACCACCGCTACTGGTCGAACCAGATCGACAGCACCTTCCCGAAGGCTCCCTGCGGAGTCCTGGCTGGCGGCCCGAATTCCGGTATGCAGGACCCTTGGGTGCAGGGCATGGGCTGGAAGAAAGGAGCTATCGCTCCGCAGAAATGCTACCTCGACAATGTTGAGGCCTGGTCTGTCAACGAATGTACTATCAACTGGAACGCTTCGCTGGCCTGGCTCTCATCCTTTGCGACGGCTCAGACAGTCGGAATAAAGGTCGGCAGCACAGGCTCTGCGGCGGGAGTCGAGAACAACGGGGGCGAGGGCAAGTCCAACGATGCTCCGACTTATGATGAGGAGACCGCCGAGAAGAACGCAGACACCGCTAAAGCATCCCGCTCGGAGGACAAGGAAAATGCCCCCTCGGATGACGGTAAGTCTGACGGAAAGAAGAGCTCATCCTCCAAGGAGAGCGAGGATGAAGAGTCTTCTTCAAAGACCTGGGTCATCGTGCTTATCGTTGCGGCGGGAGTAATAGTCCTGATCTCTATCGAGGTGTTCATCTTCGAGATGGTCAAGCTCAATAAGCAGACCGCCCGGGCTCAGGCTCCGGCACAGCCTCAGCCTCCTCAGCAGCCCGCTCAGCCTGCACAACCTGCACAGCCTGAGCAGAGCAGCGCAGATGATAAGGGCCAGAGCTGAACTAAACAGTGCCGTGCGGCGATAGGCCGCGCTGTCAAAACGCGAATTAACGGGTATCCTTCTGTGAGGGATGCCCGTTTTTCGGTGAATACTGTCTGTAATACAGGGCACAGAAAGAATACTATTTTAGTATTGTTTTGTGAAATTTTAACAAATATACCTCCCGGTGTTTTACGTAAAAACAATTGACAAAATAATATTTCCATGCTATAATATATAGTGGTTAATTTGGAGCATTGCAGGCTTCTGCTGTTCCGGATCTGAAACGGAGGCCTTTTAATTGAGCGATAAACAAAGCGGCATAACTTTATCAAGAAAGCAGATACTCATAGGAGCTATCGCTATACTGATACTTTTCGCAGCCGGCATAACCCTTGCCGTAAACTGGAGCAAATGGTTCGGAGGAGAAAAGGATCAGAGCAGCTCCGGTTCAGAGAGCAGCGTCTCGGTCGAGCTCGACCCTAACGCCGGAGAGTACACAGGCAAAAAGCCTGCCGATAAGGGCGGCGCCCAGGAGGGGATAAAGATCCCCGGATATCCGACGATAACCGTCGCTAAGGATAAGGAGGATGTCGTTATGGCACTCCTGAACCCGGAGGGCAACCCCTGCTATTTCAAATTCACTATCGTCCTCAAGGAGAATAGCGAGACTATCTATGAATCCAAGTATGTCGCGCCGGGCAAGTGCATCTACGATGTGCACCTTAACAAGGCTCTTACAGAAGGAGAGCACCCGGCTGTCATAAAAATATCAAC
>CAMNNQ010000146.1 GCA_946545645.1 uncultured Clostridia bacterium
CGACGCAGGCTTGCTGACGCAAGTCAAGGAGAATTTGGGTAATATGACGGAAAGCTGGCAAGCAGATGATGTGCAGAGGCGTTAGCCGCGAGTCGTGCGGTGTTGCCTTAAAGGCCTGTTCCGCAGACATAGGCTTTTTGTAGGGCCTGTCTGCGGCGAGAAGAGCATCGCAGATGTCAGCGACAGCGATAATTCTTGATTCCAGGCTCAGATCGTCTGCTGTCAGCCCTTTGGGATAGCCCTTGCCGTTCAGACATTCGTGGTGCTGGACCGCATAGATCGGAGAATTGGCAAAATACCTGTTGAAGTGTACCTTGTCGAGTATCCGTTCTGTTATCTCAACATGGCTCTGCATGATCCTGCGTTCCTCGTCAGTCAGTGTCCCCCGCACTATTTGCAGGCAAGTCTTCTCTTCTTCCGTAAAGAAGGGTTCGCTGTTCCCCTCAGCATCGGTAAATTCACAGTTCAGGATCCTATCCAGCTTTTCTCTGGCGCTTTCGTCGAGGAACCCTGCAAGCCGGGAGCGTAAGCGCCGACAAGGACGATGGCATCCCTGAATGCCGCCCCCGGGACCTTGCCGGACAGGACAGCGTCAAATGACACGACAGAGAATTCACCGGACTCTCCCGAATAGAGGAACTGGAACTGCCCCTCCTTGTTTACTTCGGGGACCATTATCCTGCCGCCGTTCTTTTCCTGATATTTTTCGTATATCCGGTAGGAGAAGCTCTCGTGTGTCCGGCCTGCCTTGTCTCTCAGCTCCTCCGGGATCAGGATACTGTTCCTGCTGTACCGGACATATCCGTCAGCGGCTATATAAGCATTGGTAAAGCCCTTGTCTGTTACCTTATCCAGCTCTTCGTAGGGCATCTCGACATTGAAAATATGGCTTTTATTGAAATACTTCTTTCCGTTCTCGTCTTTTTCAACAGCTCCGCGGTAAACGATATTCGTCCCGATGACAACATCTCTGCCCTTGGCCGCTTCAGCCAGTGCCAGGTCAGATGCTTCATTGTAATGATCGGAGAGTATAAAATCCAGCCCCACAACGCTGGGGGAGTTGGCCTCATCCTCATAGAGCTTGTTCAGCAGCCCGGCCAGCTTTTCTCTTGACCAGAGGGCGAAATTACCGTATTTTGAAAGAGTTTCTTCATCGACCCCGATAATGACGATCTTGCTGCTGGGGCCGTCGAGCCTGGAATAAATGTGATCTGTCAGGAACATATCTATGGAATAGAGCGAGTCCAGCGCGACCAGGATAAAGATCAGCGCGATCACAATGGCATATCCCAGCTTATACAGATGTTTTTTCATTCTGCGATCTCATTTGCCTCAGAGCTCATCCGTCTCCCAGGCCTTTCGGTAAAGTATTGACCGATCCGCAGATCTCAGAGGGGACAGCCTTGCTGTCTTTATGCAAAGCCCTCGGCTGCGCCGGATCAGTTGTCTTTCAAGCTCCGGACCAGCCATCTGCCTGGTAATTATTTACTGTTTTCTGTATGATAGCATAAATCAACCGCATTGTCAATACTGCCCGCCGAATATCCGGGCTCTCCCGACGGCGCCTTCCTGCGCAGTTATACAATATGCTCGTTTTCCACAGTAGCGGGCTTTCGGAAAAGAGCAGGGGTGCTCGAGGAGGTCAGCGGCAGTTCCTGTATGCGCTTTTGTACAGATGCACAAAAGCAATGTGCAAAAATTGTTAAAAACGCTGCCATAAAATACCTCTGCCCGAAACGTATATATTACAGAACATCACCGAAAGGAGACCCTGATTATGAAAAGATCATCAATACTGATTCTTGCAGCGGTAATGGTAATGTCTCTGGCAGGCTGCTCTGAAAGCGGCAGCAGCGGCAAGGCGGAGGATATCATTTCTGCCACGAAGCAGACAAGCGTTAAGGAGACTGCCGGCGGGAAAGCCCCTGCCGGGACAAATACAGTAACGGATGTTACGAAGATTGGAAAAGAAACAGGCACAGGCAGCGGAGCAGAGATCCTGACTCCTGCGATCACAGAGGCACAGGATCTTGCCGGAAGAGACCATTCAGAGTTCAGCTTCTTCTCTCACTCACAGGAATATGACTACGCATCAAAGGTCAGGAGGATCTACGAGGGCGAGATAACCGACGAAGCTGTAAAACAGGAGATCTTCGGAAAGCTCAGCGCTATACTGAAATGCGGCGAACTGGATCTCGTCCGTGAGCAGCGCGTAACAGGGGGAGGCACTTCGCTCCTTACCCTTAAAAGCGAGTCCGGCGAGGAGTATAAGATCTGCAAGGGCATCCTTACAGAGAATCCCGAAGAAGAAGGCGGCAGAGAGGTCTTTATCTTTGAAGGCCCTCATTCCCGGCTGTATTTTGATGTCGAATATGCTGAAAGGACAGCTCTTGAGGATCTTATTGAAAGCGGCGTCAGGACCGAGCAGAATCTTATACACACCGAGGGCAGCGGGCCGGAGGCGAAACCTGAGGAGGAAAAGCCTGTGTTCCCTTTGATATATCTCAGGATACGCAGCAACTTTGCCTGGGGGGAGCACGTCAGCGGGGTGTTTGCCGATGCAGAAGGGAAGTACTTCAGCTTTGATCTGTCTGAGATCATCTCATCCGTCAAAGGCCCGACCCTTGCAGACCGTGTTTACAGCTGCATTGTCAACGGAGACGGCGGTCAGGTATTCACCGGAGCCTATCTCGACCCTGTGATATTGAGGCAGGGGCAGGAATTTGCAGCAAAGATAGACAAAAACGCAAAGATCCGTGAAGAGGGAAAAATGTGTGATTATGGCCAGAACAGCGTATTTGCGGTAATTGACGGAAAGCCGGTCATGCTTTGCTCGGAGGGGGATACTGACCTGACCGTCGAGGACGAAAACGCGGAAAAAGCCATCCGCTGCTTTGATGACGCGATGATGAACGCTATAACGAGTCTGGACATAGACGACTGAGCAGCCGGAGGCGGAAGATGAGCGCTATCAGATACGGCAGGGCTCCGCCAGCCCC
>CAMNNQ010000147.1 GCA_946545645.1 uncultured Clostridia bacterium
GTCAAGGAGAATTTGGGTAATATGACGGAAAGCTGGCAAGCAGATGATGTGCAGAGGCGTTAGCCGCGGGTCGTGCGGTGTTGCCTTATATAATATGACTATCCCCTTGGCTCGCCAAATTACGATCTGTCCGGATTCCTGATATTCTCCCAAAAGGGGGGTGCAGCGTGCACCCCCCTTTTTTACGCTGTAGGCTGTTCGTACAACAGCACTGTTTTTCACGCCGGTCCGAGCTGCCGTAAAGCGGCGAAGAGACGGCAAAAGATATCAAAACTGATTTTATCTCCTGCTGTCAGATCCTTGCGACTCCGGTATCTCTGGCAGCCTGAGCAACTGCCTCGGCAACAGCCCTGGCAACGCTGCGGTCAAGAGCTGAGGGAATGATGTAATCCGGGGTCAGCTTGTCGTCAGTAACAAAGGAGGCGATAGCCTTTGCAGCGGCGATCTTCATAGCATCGTTGATCTCGCTGGCTCTTACGTCGAGGGCTCCGCGGAAGATGCCGGGAAAAGCCAGGACATTATTGATCTGATTTGGAAAATCGCTCCTTCCGGTGCCGACTACTGCGGCTCCGGCTTCTTTGGCAAGCTCAGGCATTATCTCCGGGGTCGGATTAGCCATAGCAAAAATAATAGGATCCTTAGCCATCGACTTGACCATCTCCGGGGTCACACAGCCCGGTGCAGAGACACCGATGAACACATCAGCGCCCTTGATAACTTCTGCAAGGCTGCCCTTGCGCATCTGTTTGTTGGTGATCTCGGCCATTTCTGCTTTTTCGGTGTTGAGGCCTTCCCTGCCCTTATAGATCGCGCCCTTTCTGTCGCAGAGGACAACATCGTTGAGTCCGAGGGCTATGAGCAGCTTTATGATAGCGATACCGGCTGCGCCTGCGCCGCTGGTAACGACTCTGATCTCATCCAACTTTTTGCCTGTCAGCTTGAGGGCATTCATCATAGCGGCGAGACATACAACTGCGGTGCCGTGCTGGTCGTCATGGAAGATAGGGATATCACAGATCTCTTTAAGCCTGCGCTCGATCTCGAAGCAGCGGGGAGCAGAGATATCCTCCAGATTTATCCCTCCGAAAGAACCGGAGATGAGGTAGATGGTACGGACGAGTTCATCAACATCCTTGCTGCGGACACAGAGGGGGACAGCATCAACGTCTCCGAAGGATTTGAAGAGGACACATTTGCCCTCCATAACGGGCATACCGGCTTCGGGCCCGATATCTCCAAGGCCCAGAACGGCTGTGCCGTCTGTAATTACAGCGACAAGGTTGGAACGGCGGGTAAGGTCATAGCTCTTGTTGATATCCTTCTGTATCTCAAGGCAGGGCTGAGCGACTCCGGGAGTATAAGCCAGAGAGAGGTCGTCCTTGGTCTCGAGCTTGACACGGCTGACCACTTCGATCTTGCCGTTCCACTGCTCATGCAGCTTCAGGGATTCTTCTGCGTAATTCATCTATATCTTCCTTTCAGTTTTTAAGATCCCAGTCTATTGGCGCTATGCCGCTGCGGACCAGGAAATCGTTGGTCTTGGAAAAATGTCTGCCGCCGAAAAAGCCGTGATAGGCCGAAAGCGGAGACGGGTGTGCGGATTCGAGGATAAGATGCTGCGGGGAGGTTATCAGCGGCTTCTTGGAGCGTGCATTCCCGCCCCAGAGGATAAAGACAGTCGGCTGCCGGCGCTGATCCAGCTTCCTGATAACGGCATCTGTCAGGATCTCCCAGCCATGTCCTTTATGGCTCTGCGGCCGCCCCTCTCGGACGGTAAGGGTCGTGTTCAGCAGCAGGACACCGCGCTGCGCCCATTTTGTCAGCTCCCCGCTCATCGGAGGAGCTATGCCGAGATCGTTTTGCAGCTCGGCAAAGATATTTTTCAGCGATGGCGGGGGTTCGACTCCCTCCCGCACGGAAAAGCAGAGGCCGTGAGCCTGACCTGCGCCGTGATAAGGATCCTGCCCGAGTATGACAGCCTTGACGTCGTTATAGTCGGTAAACCTGAAGGCGTTGAATATGTCATACATATCGGGATAGACGCGGTAATGGGAGTATTCGTATTTCAGGAACTCCCTGAGCTTCATATACCAATCGCTGCGGAACTCATCACGGAGGATATCGTCCCAGCTATTGCCGATATGTACCATCAGGCTGCACCCATTATCGCGCCGACAACTATGCCGACTACCATAGCGACAGCTACCACAAGAACTATGATCCTCATGACAAGGGGTTTCTTTCTATCGTTCATATCCATCCTCCGTTCAAAATAAGCTATTATCTATTCTAACACATAAAATCCGAAAAATCAACATCCGCGGGAGCTTCACAAGGCATCCCGGCCGACTTTGTGTAAAATCACCAAATTATATGGCAAAATGCTGAAAAAACTATTTGCAGTTGAAAAATAATAAAAAATAGTGTATAATAAATAATAATGGTATAGTATACAGTTCTGACATCGGAGGTGATCCTTGTGAAGAATCGAGACTCTATTGTTTCTTCTGTCCAGTTCGGAAGATACATCGTAGATCAGACCCGAGGTGGGATCATACTGTCTGTAAGCAACGACTTTACTCCGCTTACGGGATATCAGCCCGAAGATGTCATAGAAAAAATGACATTTTACGACTTCCTTCCTGAATCCGACCGCCCGCTTTATATTGAAATGATGGGCAAAGTAAGCAGAAAAGAGATCGGCTCTTATCTGGAGCACAGAATTGTCCGCAAGGACGGGACTATAATCCCTATACTCTGTTTCGGAGACGAATTTACCGATAAAGACGGCAGGCTCTTAGCTCAGATAACTATATGCAATATCAGCGACAGAGTCGAGCTGGAAGAGCTTTACACCAACACCAAGCAGGAGCTTGGCGCACTTATGCAGAATGTCCCCGGTGGAGTTGCGATCTATGAGATAATCGGCGATGAACTGATGATACTCAGAGCCAACGAGGAATACTATCACCTCTTCGGCTATTCCTCCCCTGATGAGCACCCCGGGTTCGGCGGCAAGACCTTCCAAAGGACGGAAGTCCTGCAATTCGTAGGCGAAGCCTCGCAGTATATCCATTCAAAGCAGAGCTTTGAAAAAGAAGTCCAGTTCAAAAAGAAGGACGGGTCCAGCTTCTGGGTCAAGCTCAGGACCAAATTTATCGGACAGTCCGAGCTCGGTAACTATATCATCTGTGTTGTTTTCATTGATATAACAGACAAGAGGCGCATCCAGCGCGCTCTCGAAAACCAGCTCGAACGTTTCAAGCTCGTCGCTGAAAACACCGACGAGATATACTACGAATACAATATCAAAGAAGACTCTATGATCCTCTCAAGCTGTATAAACAGATATGACGAAGAGGACAATGTCATAACAGATTACCTCTCAAAGAGAAAATTCGCCAGATTCATACACCCGGAGGATATAGACAGATTTGAAAGGCAGTTAAGATCCTGCTCCACTACGCCCCAGCGAGGCAGCATAAGGTTCCGCACCTCTGCCTATGACGATGAATACACTTGGTATAAAGCAGCATTCATCAGTGTCGCAGACGAGAACGGGATCATCTATGCGATCTACGGAAGACTTTACAGTGTCGAGCACGAGCAGGTCCTCCGCAGCCGCATCGTCAGCGATAAGGCTGAGATCGAAAGGCTCTCCACCACCGATCAGGTAACAGGCCTGCTGACAAGAAAAGCCTTCAAGGAAAAGGCATCCTCTATCCTCGCGGAAGGCCTTGACCAGGATTCCTGCTACGCAATTATTTATTCGGACATCAACGATTTCTCCTATGTAAACGATAACTTTGGCTTTGAAAACGGCAACCAGATGCTGCACGATTTCGCCCAGGGTATCGTTACAAACCCGATCTCTCTCTGCGCCAGCAGGATCTATTCGGATTTCTTTGTATCTCTGGCAAGAGCAGAGAGCAGAGATGCTCTGATCGACCAGATCAAAGACACCAATAACCGCTTCAGCGAAGAACAGAAGCTACTCTACCCTGCTTCCGACCTTCACGTTTCAACGGGCGTGTATTTCATACCAGACAGCAGCACAGATATAACCATCGCCATTGACAACGCTGACCTTGCAAGAAGAAGCGTCAAGGGCGTTAAGGAAATACCCTGCGGCATCTATTCCGAACGTATGAGAAAACAGCGCACTCACGACCAGCAGATAACTGCCGAGCTCAAGAGCGCACTTCTGTCCGGGCAGATAGAGCTCTTCCTCCAGCCAAAATTCTCGCTGGATACGAGAGAGATCATCGGCGCCGAAGCTCTTTCCCGCTGGCGCAATCCCGACGGCACCTACAAGCTGCCTTACGAATTCATTTCTGTTCTGGAAAAGGTCGGATATATCATCGACCTGGATATGTATATGTACGAGACGCTGCTCAAGACCCTCTCCCGCTGGAAACGCGAAGGATATGAGCTTATGCCGATCTCCATAAACTTCTCAAGGCACCACGCCGGAAGAAAGAATTTCGTTGACAAGCTCTCAGCACTGGCAGAATTCTACGGTATCGACCCTTCGCTGATCGAAGTCGAGATCACAGAGAGCGCTTTCATGCAGGATTTCAATGCCCTTTACAACGATATGAAGAAACTGCGGGAGCGCGGCTTCAAGATCGACATCGACGATTTCGGCATGGGCTACTCTTCCCTGAGCGTTCTGCTCTATGCTCCGGTAGACATAGTAAAGGTAGATAAGGTCTTTATCGACAATATCGCATCCTCGCCTCAGGCAAGAGACTATGTCAACCAGATCTGCTCGCTGATAAATCTGACGAACAAGAAGATAGTCTTTGAGGGAGTCGAGACAGAAGTGCAGGCGCAGATCCTTGCAGATTCAGGGCACAAAATGGCACAGGGCTGGCTTTTCGACAAAGCGATCTCCATCAAGGATTTCGAGGAGAAGTATATCAAGCCCCAGCACAAGAAGTCCGAGCAGAAGGCAGAGGCAAAAAATGAGACTACCGTATCCTGACGGACAATATAACTAAAGAAAAAACGGGTATCTCCCCAGCAAGGGGGAATACCCGTTTAATTTCGCTTGCAGGCTCTTATTACGCCTGCGAGAACTTTCTGCTCTCAGCAACTGCCATCTCATCGCAACGCTCATTGTCGGGATTGCCTGCGTGGCCTTTGACCCAATGGAGCCTCAGGGTGTGTATTGCAGCCAGCCGCAGCAGCTCCTCCCAGAGATCGGGATTTAGAGCCGGCTTCTTATCCGGTTTGACCCAGCCGTTTTTCTGCCATTTGACTGCCCAGCCCTTTTCCAATGCATCTATGATATACTTTGAATCGGAATAGAGCTCGACAGTGCAGGGCACTTTCAGAGCGGAGAGCCCCTGTATAACGGCTGTCAGCTCCATGCGATTGTTAGTTGTTGAGCTCTCGCCTCCGGAGAGTTCTTTTTTATGCTGGCCGTATCTCAGGATAGCTCCCCAGCCACCGGGGCCGGGGTTGCCGGAGCAAGCGCCGTCGGTAAATAGTGTTACTGTTTTAGTCACCGGATATCCTCCGTTTCTGTATTACTTTGCTGTCTCTCAGCCAACGATACCTGTAACTTCATATCCGGCTTCGGTTATAGCAGCCTTGATTACCTCATCGGAGACTTCCTTTTCCAGTGTCAGGTATGCAGCCTTGTCATCAAGAGAGACCTCCGGCTTTACACCGTCGATGGCTTCAAGGGCTTTGGTAACGTGTGCGACACAATGCTTGCACATCATGCCCTCGATCTTTACAGTCTTTTTCATTATTGTTTCCTCCTTATTGTTATTGAACTCAGGTATGATAATCTCCTTAGCCGGTCTTTTTACTGCCCGGTCGCGGGATCTGTCATGCAGCTTTACAAGATTGAGCCTCAGAGCGTTGGTAACTACAAAGAAGCTGGAAAAGCTCATGGCAGCCGCTCCGAACATAGGGCTTAGCTCAAAGCCAAAGGGCTTTACAAAGGCTCCTGCCGCCAGAGGTATCCCGACGAGATTATAACAGAAAGCCCAGAAAAGGTTTTGCTTTATGTTCCGCAGAGCAGCTCTGCTCAGGCGGATGGCGGCGGCGGCATCGCTAAGGCGGCTCTGCATCAGCACGACATCTGCCGCATCAATGGCGATGTCTGTCCCTGCGCCGATCGCTATTCCCATATCGGCTCGTGTAAGCGCCGGAGCATCGTTTATGCCGTCTCCGATCATAGCGGTCTTGCCCTGTGCTGACAAGGCGGCGACAGCCTGCTCCTTCTGATCCGGAAGGACTCCTGCTATGACGGCATCTACTCCCGCCTGCTGACCGACAGCCTTAGCTGTACGTTGATTGTCACCTGTAAGCATTACGACCTTGACGCCCATGTTTCTTAGCTGAGAAACAGCCTCAGCGCTGTCCTCGCGGATCACATCAGCAACGGAGATCATACCCAAAGGCTTGCCGTCTCTGAGGAACAGCAAAGGAGTTCTGCCCATAGAGGACTGCTCCTCCGCAGCTTTCATAAGCTTTCCGTCCGGTGCAGATCTTCTGAATACAGCCGCTGCGCTCCCTCCGAAAAGCAGGCTTCCCTCGGAAACAGCCTCGACTCCGCTGCCTGCCAGCGCCTTGAACTCGGTCACCTCGCCGGGAGATATCCCGTTGCTCTCAGCATAGCTGACCACAGCTTTTGCAAGCGGGTGCTCGCTGCGCTGCTCAACGGTACAGGCCGACCGGAGGAGTTCGTTCTCGCTTATTCCTTCAGCTGTAACAAGATCTGTCACCTCAGGCTGACCGACAGTAACTGTGCCGGTCTTGTCAATAGCTGCGATCTCTATACGGCCTGTCTCTTCAATAGCTGCTGCGGTCTTATAAAGAATACCGTTTCTTGCGCCGACTCCGCTGGCTACCATAATAGCAACTGGCGTCGCCAGACCCAGGGCACAGGGGCAGCTTACCACAAGCACAGATACTCCCCTAGCCAGAGCATAACCGAAGGTCTCCCCGCATAGCAGCCATACAACAGCAGTTATCAGAGCGATCGCCATAACAGCAGGGACAAATACCCCTGCGACCTTATCTGCCAGCTTGGCGATAGGCGCCTTGGACGCGGCGGCATCCGATACCGTTTTGATTATCCTTGCAAGCGCTGTATCCTCCCCGACTCCCTCGGCTCGGCATCTCAGATAACCGGAGGTGTTCACCGTCGCGGCGCAGACCTTATCGCCCTGCTCCTTGTCTACGGGGATGCTTTCGCCTGTAAGCGCAGACTCATCGACAGCGCTGCTGCCTTCGACAACTACTCCGTCAGCGGGGATGCTCTCTCCGGGGCGCACTGCAAAAATATCTCCTGATCTGAGCTCAGCTATGGGGATCACTGTCTCTTCGCTGTCGCGGAGGACTGTTGCTGTCTGAGGAGCAAGCTCCATAAGTCCCTTCAAAGCATCGGTAGTCCTGCCCTTGGAGTGTGCCTCAAGGAGCTTGCCGACAGTTATCAGAGTCAGTATCATAGCAGCCGACTCAAACCAAAGCCCGTTTATACGCTCTGTCGCTTTTTGGATATCGCCTTCGGCAACAGACCGTGAGGCTGCATAAAGCATGACCGTACTGTAAGCATAGGATGCAGCAGAACCGAGAGCGACCAGCGTATCCATATTCGGGGCACGGTGGATGAGCCCTTTGGCGCCTTTAATGAAAAATCTTCCGTTGATGACCAGCACAGCCGTGGAAAGCAGGAGCTGAGTAAGACCGACAGCGACCGGATCTCCTTCAAAGAACGGCGGCATCGGTGCGTTCAGCATCGTCCTTCCCATAGAGAAATACATCAACACCAGCAAAAAAACCAGCGAAAAAAGCAAACGCCTGAGTATACGCGGGCTCTCGGTATCAACGAGCTCTCCGGCGGAAGAAGAGGCGGCGCCTTTCAGAGAAGCTCCGTAGCCGGCTTTTTCAACAGCGCTGATTACAGATTTCGGGTCGGCAGTCCCCTCTACTCCCATTGAATTGGTAAGCAGGCTGACTGCGCAGGAGGTCACACCGCTGACTCCCCTGACGGCTTTTTCGACCCTTGCGGAGCAAGCCGCACAGGTCATTCCGGTCACATTATACTGTTCCATATATTTCCTCTTTCTATCCGGAAAACGGGTTTATCCATATATAATAATATCACATTACCCGGGATATGTCAATCTTCCCTTTTGGCGGCGGGGCATCTGTCTGGGACTTTCCCGAAGCAGGCAGACAATAGCGGGCCCGGTTGTCCTGTTAGGCTCACAAAAAACGCCCCGCTCAGCGGGGCGTTGATGATACTGTTCTGTTAATAAGACCTACCGGGCATATCTTTCTCCCTGAACTCCAGATCGTTCTGCTCAAAATATTCGCGGTAGCTGATCGTATTGATACCCGCATCCTTCAGCTTTTGCTTTATACGCATTGCCTGTTCGGGAGTACATGAGAACAAGATGTTATCGTAATAATCATTCGGCGCTTCGCCGGGGATAAATCTGTGATATACATCACAACGGATACTGAATGTAGCACCTGCATATTCCTTCACATCCTTGTTTTCGTAAATGACAGTGTCGAGATAATTCTTCAGATTATCTCCGAAGGACTTATTGCTGCGGTCGATCTCATCAGCAACGAGTATGAAAGCCTTGGATGCTTTTTCATAATCGGAGTCTTCAACGATCGGAAACTCTTCGTGATAGTCATATATGCCTGCCTGGTAGAGCTCATCGCCCGGATAATAATCAATCATTAACAATGCCGTTTTATCATTTGAATGCTCTTTGAACTTTTCGGAAAGGTCATTTCTGACATAACCGAAGCCGTTAGTTGCATACCCCGCGAAGCCTGCAACAAGCACGCACGCCAAGCATCCGACCAGAGCTAACATGGAAAACATCAGCTTGCGAAGCGTTAACTTGCCGCGGTTGGATGTCACGCATATACCGACACAGACCAGAAGCCCGATAAATATCGCAAGATAGAAACTGTTAAGGAAGCAGAGCAGGACGACCGTCAGGGTCGATAAAAGTATAAGGACACAGTAGAAGGCTTTGTAAACTATGGGCTTGCCTGTTGAAAGGCCGCTGCGCCTTCTGTAGATAAGGTAAGCGATATAGAAAAGCATCGCTGACAGAGCAAGGCTTATCAGCAGCATCGGAACGGATCTGTCACCGTACCATTCATCGTCGTAGCCAAGCAGCTTTACAGCCAGTTCAGGAAAACCTATGGGAAGTGCGAATGGGTCGAAAGCGTTGGAATGTCTGCCGGAGAGACCCATAAAGAGCTTGAGATAGGCGGCAGGTATGATCGTCGAAACACTGATCGCCATAAAGAGCGAGGAATAGAGGCTCTCGACTATGCTGCCGCAGCAGCTCATGCAAAGCAGAGCTATACCGTCGGTGAAAGCCAGAGCGGAAAGGTTGCTGAGAAATGTCAACAATACTGTCGGTGTATCGCTGCGGGCAAATGTCAGAGCGACGAGGACAGTTATCGCCTGCGAGATGATAAAGGGCAGGATATGCAGCTTGGCCAGCACAAACAGCTTTGCCTTGTAGCGCTCGGCGGCGCTCATAGGGAGAGAGAACTCCACATCGGCATACTGCCTGTTATAAAGCTCGCGGAACAGCGCCGGGACGATAAGGATACCCGCCAGCGCCACAAGGAACGAAAAAAATACTCCTTCGGTGATAAAACCGTTCTCCAGCTTACCGAATGCTATCATTCCGATAACATTCATGAACCCGCTCAGTACACAGAGCACCAGCACCAGCAAGAACTGGAGCTTGCAATTCTTTGTAAGAACCTTGGAATAACTATTTATCCTCGTTAATGAGGTCTGCGCTGCCATAACCCCTCGCCTCCAATTCGTAAATAAATATCTCTTCCAGCGTCAGCGGGACGCCCTCGGCCAGTTCCGGCGAAAGCGCCGACAGCTTGGATACAACCTCGTCTTCGGGCGCCTTTACGATGACCTGCCTGATGCTGCCCATAGATACAATATCCAGGACTTCAAGTCCAAGTCCGGTGATCCCTGCACGAAGGGCGTTTTCCTCCGCCAGAGCAGGGTCGCGGACTACAAGCTGGACTTTGGTAAAGCCCTCTCTGAGAGCATCCAGCTCGTCGCAGAAGATAAGCTCGCCTTCGTGGATGAGCATAGCGTGGTCACAGATCTCGCTGATCTCAGTCAGGTTATGGGAAGAAAGGATAAGCGTTGCGCCGCGGTCGAAGATATCGTCGGTGATGATATTCTTTACCATCCTGCGCATTGCGGGGTCGAGGCCGTCAAAAGCCTCATCAAAAAGCAGATATTTGGTCTGGGCTGCAATGGCCAGGGCAACTATCGCCTGCCTCTTCATACCTTTGGAGAAAGTCGAGAGCTTTTTATCCAGCGGGAGCTTGAGCGCCGACATCACCTTCTCAAAAACGCTGTCCGAAAAAGCAGGATAAGCGCCCTTATAAAACATCCTGAGTTCGTCCGCAGTATAGTTTGCGAACTGAGTTGTCTCGTCATTTACAAAAAATATCTTTTCTTTTGCATTGGGATTATCGTATACGTTCTCTCCGTCTATCTTTATCTCACCTGAAGTCGCCGGGTAGACCCCACTCATAAGGCGGAGCAGGGTGCTCTTTCCCGCACCGTTGGAGCCGAGGAAGCCGAAGATACAGCCCTCCGGTATTGTAAGGCTGATATCCGAAAGCGATGGCTTTTCGGATCTAGCTTCGCCAAAATCCATTGTTACGCCGCTGATCTCGATCAAATTGAACTCTCCTTTCGTTATTTATTCTTCTCTCTGCTTATTTCGGAGACGATATCAATAAGCTCCTCCGCCGAGGCTCCTGCGTCCAGTGCCTCCCGGACGGCTGAGCGAAAGCTCTCCGTCAGCTTTTCATTGGCTCTTCCCTCGTGTTTAGCGACAAAGCAGCCCTTGCCCTGAACAGAATACACTATGCCGTCTCGCTCCAAAATGCTGTAAGCCTTGGCTACGGTATTGGGGTTCAACTGCAAGAGCTTGGCCAGTTCTCTTGCCGAGGGGAGCTTGTCTCCCTCTTTCAGCAAGCCGCCTGCTATATTCTTGCATACGCTTTTACAGATCTGTTCAAATATGGGTGTCTTGTCCGAAGGGTCGATCTTAATCATCGTCTCACCGCCTTTGCTGTATCAAGTGTACTATCTCAAATAGTACACTTAGAGTATACACCGTGATTTATAATTTGTCAAGGGGTTATTGGATATTTTTACGAAATTTTTTTAAATGGCTGCAAAGCAAGGCGCTTCGCAGCTTTTGTAGGGATAGATCAAAAAACGACCCCCGCACTATTCAGCACGGGGGTATGTAACACAAGTATCAGTTGCCTGTAGCTCTGGCGATAGCTTCCTTGGTATTGGCGAGCTGCTCCATATTCTTTCCTAAGCTCTTGCCGCAGTCGGTAATAGCTTTCTGGGCATCTGAGAGAGTAGCTTCGAGGCTCTGAGCCAGGGCGAGCTTAATCTTCTTATCCTGAGCCTTAGCATCGGCGATGATATTCTCGGCCTCCTGCTTAGCTTTCTCCAGCTCCTCCTTAGCGACCTCTCTGGCCTGCTTGATGATCTCCTCCTGGGCGACCATAGCCTTAGCTCTTTCCTCGGCCTTACGGATTATCTGTTCGGCCTCACGGCTGGCGTTATCAATAATAGCCTTCTGCTCGTTAAGAGTTTCCTTAGCCTCATTTACTTCTGTCGGCATATTTATCCTGATGCTGTCCATATACTCGCGCATCTGGTCGGCATCTACCATTTTTTTGCTTGAAAATGGCACAGCGGTCGATTTATCGAGCAAAGCCTCCATAAGCTCCAGGATTCCTTCGATCGTCATTGTGATTACTTCCTTTCAGTTTTATTTCTTTGCGGGATCGAGTCGTTTTATAATAGCAGCGCGGATCTGCTCTGGGACGAATTTACTGATATCGCCGCCCAGGGAGCCGATCTGCTTGACCATACTTGAAGATAGGTACATATTCTCCGGGGTCGTGGTAAGGAAAACGGTCTCGGCTGTCGGGCAGAGCTGTTTATTAGCCAGAGCCATCTGGAACTCATACTCAAAATCCGAAACGGCTCTGAGGCCTTTAACGATAGCGCAGGCATTAGTTCTTTCGAGGTAATCTGCGAGGAGGCCTCCGTGGCAATCGACGACAACGTTATCATAGCCTGAGACTACGGCGTTGATCATCTCCAGCCTTTCCTTTACCGAAAAGCAGGCAGACTGCTTCTCAGGGTTGAAGGACACAAGAACTATGACCTTATCGAAGAGCTTAGACGCTCTGTTTATTATATCCAAATGCCCGTTGGTGACAGGGTCGAAGCTGCCGGGGCAGACCGCTATCCTCATTCTTTATTCACATCCGAACTTGATTTATCGTAGACGCTGAGCATTATCTTACCGTACTTATATCTTTTTCGGAGCTTCAGATCTCCGTAGCTCTCGGCGGGCTGATACTCTTTCTCGTGCTCACAGACGGCAACTGCGCCCTCGTTCATGACTCTTCCAAGCAGGGGCATTGCTTTATCGAGGATACCCTGTCTGTAAGGAGGGTCAAGAAATGCGATATCATACTTTGCGGAAGTGAGCTTCAGGAAATTCAGGCTGTCGGTATTCTCCACCTTCGCTGAATCAACGAGCTTACAATGGGCGAGGTTCTCTCTGACAGCGTCCACGGCGGCCTTATTTCTGTCGATAAAGGTACAGGATGATGCTCCGCGGCTCAATGCCTCGATACCGAGCTGACCACTCCCGGCGAAAAGGTCAAGGACTTTTGCTCCGGGGACTGAGAACTGTATGATAGAGAAGATGGCCTCTTTGACCATATCCGTTGTCGGGCGGACATCGTCGCCTTCAAGAGTTATCAGCTTCATTCCTCTTGCCTGACCTGTTATAACTCTCATAGCTATCCCTCACATTGTTTTGTTTGGGCGGATAGTATCCGCCCATACTGTAATTATACTATATAATTCCCCCTTTGTCTATACCATTTGCAAATTTTTTTTGAATGATATGGGATTATTATGTCAAAATCAGCCGAAGAGCTTGCAAAAGAGGACAAAAAAGTGTAAAATATAAATAGCGTAACAAAACAGCGACAGCGCGCATATCCTATCATCAAGACAAAATAAAGAAAAGAGGTGCGCAAAAATGATCGCTGTGATCGTCGCGCTGCTCATCGGAGCAACAGTCGCCATGGCAATAGTAAAAGTCCGGCTTCAAAGACCTAAGGCCTGCTGCGGGAGCATGATACTTATCCCCTGCACCGCCGATACCGAAAAGCTGGAAATGCTGGTAAGATCGGCGTATTGGAGCGAAATGATGGAGAACGGCGAATACCGCAGACGAATACTGATCGTGACTATCAGTGCTGGAGCAAACGCTTATACTGCGAAGCGGCTCTCTGAAGAGCTGCCTCTGGTTGACACGGCTGATATAACTGCACTCACCGATCTTGTCATCAGAAGCGCAGCCGGCTGCGGGGAAAAAATTAACAAAACGGAGTAGCTTATGCAAAGCAACGATAAAGACCTTGAAAAGATAACCGGCGAAGTTGACGCTGTTCAGTATAAAAGCGATGACCGCACCTTCGCCGTTACAATGATAAATATCGGGGATGAACTGCTGAAGGTAGTAGGTCAACTTGGAGATGTCGAAGAGGGCGAGGAGATCGTCTGCATGGGGAACTACGTCGATCATGCAGTCTACGGCAGACAGTTCCGCTGTGTCTACTGCGAGCGCAGTCTCCCGACTTCAGCAGCCGGCATCAGAAAATACCTCTCCGGCGGAGTCATCGAGGAGATAGACCGGGCGCTGGCTAAGAAAATAGTCAAGAAGTTCGGCGAAGATACTCTTGAGATCCTCGAAAATGAACCGGAAAAGCTGACTCAGATCGAAGGCATAGATCTTAAAACAGCAAAAAAAATGTCGGAGAAATTCTGCAAAGCTTTTACCGTCCGCTCCCTGATCTCCTCCTTCGCCAGATTTTCGCTGTCCACATCCGCCGCTGTGCGCTGCTGGAAATGCCTCGGAGACGACGCCGAGAAGATCATAAATGACAACCCTTATATCCTTACAAGCGAAGCCATAGATATCCCCTTTCAGAAAGCTGACGAGATCGCCGCAGAGATAGGCATCCCCAGGACTGCTGAAAAACGTATACACGCCGGGATGACTGCCATACTGCGCAGAGCTGCCAATGACGGGAACACAGCCTATCCTCTGGATGCTCTCAGATCTGAGGTCTGCCCGTTTCTCGGCATAGACGAGATCACCTTCCGCAAAGAACTGGATCAAATGGTCTCCGACGACGAGATATATCTCTTCTACAAGGGGCACGAAGCCTATGCTATGACGCCTGAACTCTTCGGTGCGGAAAACTATATCGCCCGAAGGCTCTCCATAATGTCCGAGCTTTCCTATGATACTGAGGTTGACTTCTCCGAGGTCATTGACCTCGCCGAGGAAGAGAACGGGATCGAATACGAGGAGACTCAGCGTAAGGCAATAAATCTTGCACTCTCCAAAGGATTTCTTGTCCTTACCGGCGGCCCCGGAACAGGCAAGACCACTACCCTCAATGCCATCCTTTCCCTCTTTGAGCAGCAGGGGCTGGAGGTAATGCTTGCCGCTCCTACCGGCAGAGCCGCCAAGCGCCTTTCCGACCTCACCGGGCATGAAGCCAAGACCATACACCGGCTCCTTGAAGTAAAAGCTTCGGATGATCTGGGACCGATCTCCTTCGTCCATAACGAGAACGACCAGCTCGGCTGCGAGGTGCTGATAATCGACGAGATGTCTATGGTAGACAGCTGCCTCTTCGCTTCTGTCCTCAAGGCAATAAAAATAAACTGCAAACTGGTACTTGTGGGAGACAGCGATCAGCTACCCTCTGTCGGTGCAGGGAACGTTCTGCACGACATCATCGAAAGCGGAGTCATGCCTGTCGTAACCCTGACAGAGATATTCCGGCAGGCTCAGCAAAGCACTATCGTTACTACCGCACACAAGATCGTCAAGGGAATCCAGCCCGATCTTGCCGACCGCTCCGGAGACTTTATTTTTATGCAGCGAAACGGCTACACAGAGATCAACAAGCTGCTGGTGGAGCTCTGCAAGACCCGCCTTCCCGACGCCTTCGGCTATGACCCGCTCACCGATATACAGGTGATCTCACCGACCAGGCAGGGCCCCTGCGGGACAGTTGAGCTGAACAAGCTATTGCAGGAGGAGCTGAACCCTCCTATGGCCGGGAGATCAGGTGTAAAGACCAAGCTCTTTACATTCCGCAAGGGCGATAAGGTAATGCAGACCAGGAACGATTATGATATACTCTGGAAGCGCACCGACGAGGACGGCAATGTTGAGGAAGGCACTGGGATCTTCAACGGCGATATCGGCATCGTTACACAGGCCAACAAGATCCTGATGACGCTTACCATAGATTTTGAAGGCAGAGAGGCTGTCTACACCCTTGAAATGATGCAGAATCTGGAGCTGGCTTATGCTGTAACAGTACATAAGAGTCAGGGCAGCGAATACGATGCTGTTATCATGACTATCGCTGACGGCTTTGGAAGACTGAGCTACCGGAATCTTCTCTATACAGGTGTTACCAGAGCCAAAAAGCTGCTGGTAGTCATCGGCTCGATTCAGCAGTTCCGGATGATGATCCAGAACGACCGCAAGACCCTGCGATACACCTGCCTTAAAGAAATGCTGACCGGCTCAGACGGTGACCCGCCGGCATCTTAACACATACTGATCGCCGCCGATATGACGGCGGATACGAAAAAGGGTATTCCCCCATTCGGAGGAATACCCTTTTGGTATATCCTGATATTTTCAGGCTCAGACCTGAACGATACTGAGCAGAACACCGGCCGCAACGGCAGAACCGATAACTCCGGCAACATTCGGACCCATAGCGTGCATAAGGAGATAGTTTGTCGGGACTTCTTCCTGACCGACCTTCTGAGAAACTCTGGCAGCCATAGGAACAGCCGAAACTCCGGCAGAACCGATAAGCGGGTTGATCTTTCCGCGGGAGATGACATACATCAGCTTACCGAGGAGGATACCGCAGGCAGTACCGATCGAGAATGCGATAACGCCCAGAAGGATGACCTTTCCGAAGGAGAGGGTCAGTATCTTGTCTGCTCTTGTAGTAGCGCCGACAGATACGCCGAGGAAGATAGTGATGATATTCATGAGCTCATTCTGAGCAGTCTTTGCGATACGGTCGCAGCAGCCGCTTTCTTTAAGCAGGTTGCCGAACATCAGCATACCTACCAGAGGAGCCGCAGAAGGCACCATAAGGGAGATAACTACAGTAACGAGGATCGGGAATATGAGCTTTTCGATCTTCGAGACCTGTCTGAGCTGGCCCATTACGACAGAACGTTCCTTCTTTGTCGTCAGGGCTCGCATTATCGGCGGCTGGATTATAGGCACCAGCGCCATATAAGTATAGGCAGCCAAAGCTATGGTACCTACGCCGATGGTGTCTGTCTTTGATAGGAGCTTTGAGGAAACGTAGATAGCTGTCGGGCCGTCAGCGCCTCCGATGATAGCGATAGAGCCGCACTCAGCAGCGGTCATATTGAGCAGAGCCGCGCCGACGAAGGTGAAGAAGATACCGCCCTGTGCAGCAGCACCGAGCAGGAAGCTCTTCGGGTTGGCGATCAGCGGGCCGAAATCTGTCATAGCGCCGATGCCAAGGAATATGAGCGGCGGATAGATCTGCAATTTGACACCCATATATAGGATATCCAATAGCCCTCCGTGCTGCAATATTCGTTCATAGTCGATATAGTGGCTGTTGAGCTCGCCTGTCTTCTCGGGAACATTCTCCAGGTATTCCCAGAACTCCGGATGATACATATCCGCAAAGGGGAGGTTAGTGAGCAGCATACCGAAGGAGATCGGCAGAAGCAGCAGGGGCTCGAAGCCCTTGGCTATAGCAAGATACATAAACAGGAAGGAGATAAGTATCATGATTATGTTCTTCCAGCCGCCGTCTTTGAGGAAACCCGCAAAGCCGGAGTCCGACGCTAAGTCAGCCATTGTATTCAAAAAGCTGTTGATGATATCCATAGGATATAAACATTCCTTTCCGTAGAGTTAGATATGAGCGGGAGCCTAAAACGGTCTTGTATTCTCGGCTATTCCCGCCTGAGCCCAGGAGCTTCTTGCTCCCTTCTGGCGCGATACGCTCTTCAAGACCAGCTTCTTTCCCGAAGCCTCGCTCATAGCGGCGACCGCGGCGGCTATCACAGCGACGATCTCATCGCTGATACCGTCCTCAACGGTTGGGGGATTGTAGGCGACCTTCGCCTCAGGAACGACGGAGCCCTTAGCAGCCTCGCGGAGCTTCTGCTCTATCTCGGCTTTAGACTTTCTGTCTTTGCTCTTATTGATGGAATCAAATATCTTTCCGTATATCGAAACACAGATAATAAGCAATATCAGGCCTATAAATACGACGACTAAGCCGGTAATTACAACCGAAGCGATAGTCCCGCCGCCCAAATTGCTTTCGGTGCCCTTCAGCATCAGCTCGGGGGCACAGCATTGGAGCTCACTCAAAGCAATCACTCTTTCCGAAATATTTTTACTGCGGAGGCATAATCAAACAGCTCCGCCCTTAACACACCATACATTGTTATTATACACCATCCCGTTTCAAAATACAATACCCGTTAATATATTTTTTACATATTTAACAGCCTGTTTTTCTCCTGCTCCGGCCGGCCGCCATTTATTTACATATATGCGCTGCATAAGAGTCATCAATGAATTATCCGGCTGATAAATGTTGACAATCCGGTCATAACGTGTTATAATATCTTAGGTGCGCCGCTGTGGCGGAACAGGCAGACGCAAGGGACTTAAAATCCCTCGGTGGAAACATCGTACGGGTTCGATTCCCGTCAGCGGCACCAGAGCACAGCGTACACCGTGCAATACCGCCTTTTGCAGATCTGCAGAAGGCGGCTTCTTTTGTGTTACGGCGGAGCCGGACTTTGAGAGGCGATGTTCTTTCTTTCATTATCCGCAGATCCCCTCTCCCGTGCTTGGGAGAGGGGATCTGCATATTATAAAAAATGAAGGACAGATGGTACTGCAACATTAACAATTCTCGAAGAACTTTATTGTTGAAGTAGCACAGTAATTATGCAAAACGCGCCGCAGTTATTGACACATCTTACGAAAGATGCTATAATAAGATAAACACTATGTTCACTGACAAGAGAGAAGGACAATGTTAATTATTTATGATGCAGGAGGTAAAAATATGGGATTTTGGGATGTTGTATCAGATTTCGTTAGTTATGCAGCCAAAAATAACGAGCAGAAAATTGACAGACTGGAAAGGAGCGGCAAGATCTCCTCTGAGCAAGCTAATGAAGCGAGAGAAAAAAACAGCAGAGCTCAGTCCGGATTTGATAAACTGACTTCGATGGGCTCTAATCCCCGAGCTTACTTTTCGTCCTCATCTTCTGTTGATGAAAATGAGACCTTCGGCGGGAAGACCATAGAAGAATGGGACAGTGGCTGGAGAAGCATCGGCAAGCTGAAGGATGCCAATCTGAGTCCGTATAATCATTTTGTCGGCCTTTACCGCCATGTTGTGGACGGAGAGACGGTGTATCTGGGAAGAGCCGTTGAATACAACAACGGCGGATTCAGGAAACGTCTCAGCGATTACAGACGTTCCAGCGACAGTGCCAGGACCCACACTTCCGGCAGGACTATCAACAGCAATCTTGATAAGATCGAGACATATATCCTGGTTGTGGGCAGCGACAAAGCTGCAGCGGACCTGACCAAAAAGCTGGAACCGATCTTCATAAAGAAATACAGTCCCAACTGGAACAAGATGCTCAAATGATACAAGAAATAGGCTCCGCAGCCGGGGGTGCTTGGCTGCGGAGCCTTTGATCTGCTCTGCGGGGGTGGGGCAGAGCTGCGGAGACAGCTTATTCAAAACGTATGTCGTAGAGGCGGGTGCCGCCTCTGAGACTGACTTTGAGGGCGGTATCGGTGACGCCCTCGGGGATATCTGCGGTGTACTCCTTGCGGCAGTCGGAGACGTCGGAGCCCTTTATCCTGAGGGTCACGTCCCTGTCTCCGAAGGCGAGGGTAAGGTCGCAGTCGCTGCCCAGGTTGGAGGCTCCTATGACTGCCCTGCTCTTCCCGGAGAGGTCAAGGCCTTCGTAGACGGCGCTGCCGCCCCAGCCTCTGGCTCTGAGGATGCTCTTTTTCTCTCGCTTGGAGTAAATGAACTCGGCTCCGGTGAATCGCTCGCAGGTGACGGCATCAAAGGATGAAGGCCTCTTGCCTATCTGCTCTCCCTGAATTTCGAGAGAGGCTCTTGCCCGGATGTCCTGAGAAGATGAGCCGGCGGCAAGCTCCAGGCGGCCGCCCTCGATGAGCATCCTGCCGGAGCGGAGATCGTATGTACGGAAGATATAATTCGGCGCGAAAAGGCGGACTTTCCTGGTCTCTCCGGCCTTGAAATGCTGTCTGCTGAATGCGCATAGTTTTTTCAGCGGGCGGGACACTTCGGAGCCGACAGCCGTAAAGTAGAGCTGTACGACCTCATCGCTGTCGTACTCTGAAATATTCGTGACATCCACCTCAGCGCAGATCCCGTCCGAGAGCTGTACTGCCGAAAGCTCGCCGTAGTCGAACTTTCCATAAGTCAGGCCGTGTCCGAAGGGGAACTGAGGTGTGCCCTTGAAATACATATATGTTGTGCCGCTGTTCTCGATATCGTAGTTCAGGATATCGGGAAGATCCAGCTCCGAACGGTACCAGGTCAGGGGGAGCTTTCCGGCGGGAGAGTTCTTTCCTCTTACGGTCTCTGCTACGGCTGTCCCGAGGAACTCGCCTGCATGAGAAGTCCAGAGGGCAGCTCCGGCATATTCCTCTCCTCCGTTCAGAGCGTAGGGGTAGCTGGATACAAGGACAAGCAGGGTATTCGGGTTGTGCATAGCCAGCTTGAAGGTCATCCCTGCCTGGATATTGAGGGAAAGGGTCTTTCTGTCGTAGCACTCCTTTGCGGTCTGTACGGGATAATTCCCGACGCAGTAGACCACAAGATCGTTGCGGTCTGCTATCTCGGCGGCTCTCTGTGCGCCGTCGCTTTCGGTATAGAGCTTGAAGAGCATGTCGGGTGTAACGTTCCTGTCGGGCTTGATCCCAAGCTCGCCGTCCTCTGTGCAGTACAGCCTGCGGTGTCCGAGAAACTCCTCGATGACGGACTTACCGTCAAGATCGAAGAAATTGAAGGTCTCTCTCGTAAACCAATCGTAAATGCGCCTGTTATGGAGCTTTACAGAGCCGTCGTCAAAGAGGCGGACATATCTCTGGTACTTGACAGAGAAGAGGTTTTTCCAGTTTTCGCCCCAATCCTGGAGCTCGAAGAGCTCGGCTTCCGTTACTCTCTCGGCATCGGCTCTGACAGAGCCGTCATCCTTCGCAGAAAGATACTTCCCGTTGGGGCAGAGGACAGAAACTCTGTCCCAGAGAGTATCGTACTCGACGACAGAGCCCTGATACTCGTTCCTGATACCTTCCAGAACAGAAACGTTCCTCGCAGAATAGCCGGTGTACCAGTCCATAAGGTTCTCATCTGCCAGCGGACCGACAACTGCGATATTCTCGGGAGTCTCTTCGATGGGAAGGAGCCCCCTGTTGGTCAGCATGACTACCTGTTCCATAGCTGCCCGTCTGTTGACAGCCTGATGCTCCGGGCAATCTATGACAGACTTATCCAGCCTGTCGAATTCTGTCTCGTCCATCTGACCGAAGCGGAGCCTTGCCTCGACAGTACGCCTTATGGAGCGGTCTATCTGCTCCCAGGTGATAAGGCCGTCAGCCAGAGCTTTCCTGGCGGCATCGCGGACAATGAACTCATTATCGGTCATGATATCGCAGCCGCCCAGCAGAGAGAGGACATAAGCCTCGGACATGGATCGTGTAAACTTATGAGCGGTTACATTCTGGGTATAATCCCCGCCGTCGCTTACCACGAACCAGAGCCCCCATTCAGCTTTCAGAACGTTCTCAAGCTCCGGGTTCATAATGGCAGGCAGACCGTTTATCTCGTTATATGCAGCCATTACGCTGCGGGCGCCGCCGTTTCTGACAGGAGTCTCGAAAGCGGCGTAATAATATTCGTATTTGAGGCGGAGAGGCAGAACAGCGTTGCAGTTGCCTCTTGTCTCTTCGTTGTTATTGGCGCAGAAATGCTTCAGCGTCGGAACAGTCATCCAAAAGCCGTCCTTTTCTCCGGCCATACCCTTGGTATATGCAGCGGAGAGCTCCCCTGTCAGGAACGGGTCCTCGCCGTAGGCTTCTTCTGTCCTTCCCCAGCGGGGATCTCTGACCATATCGACGGTTGGCCCCCAGAGGCAGAGCCCTCCGCGCTTCCCATCTGTATTGTAATATGCTCTGGCTTCCCTGCCGGCTATCTCTCCCAGCTTTTCCATAAGCTCAGGGTCGAAGGTCGCAGCAAGGCCGACAGGCTGAGGGAATACTGTCGAGATCTTTTCCTTCTCGCGGCCGACAAAGCCTCTGGCGACCTCTGTCCCGATAAAGAATTCTCCGAGGCCAAGCCTTTCGACAGCGTTGTGATGAGTCGAGAGCAGCCCGAGCTTTTCCTCTTCTGTCATAGCGGCGACAAGCTCCGCTGCACGTTTTTCAAAGCTAAGATCTGATGACGGCATAAAGATCCCTCCTGAATGATCTATTGAGATAAAAGCTGCGAAAATGCAGGAATATATCTGTTTTAAGGCAACACCGCACGACCCCTGTGCATCAGTATGCGCAACCTCAACTGGCGTTGAGGCACAGATTTTCGTCAGATTGCCTAAATT
>CAMNNQ010000148.1 GCA_946545645.1 uncultured Clostridia bacterium
CGGAGCGGTAGCTGCGGAGCATGGCGAGATCCAGCTCCGCTGTGTATATCCCCTCGGAGCCGGGGGCTTCCAGTATGCACATATCCCTTACACCGGGCTCATCCCGCAGCCAGGCGACTCCGTCGAAGACAGCGGAATGGCCGTTGCAGTCCGGGACAGTTTCGGGATAATTGCAGGTGGCGACAGCCAGCATATTCTCATATGCTCTGGTGCGGAGCGCTGACAGGCGGTTCAGCTCCAGCGGGCAGGCGTTGGGTGAAAGTATCAGCTCCGCGCCTTCCAGCATCAGCAGCCGGGCGCTCTCGGGGAATTCCCTGTCGAAGCAGATCATCGCTCCGACCTTTACTGCTCCGGCGGCGGTGTCCAGCTCACAGACCCTGAAGCCGTCTCCCGGTGACAGAGCGGCCTCGGCATCGAAATCGCAGGTGTGGACTTTGGAATAGTGCAGGGCTGGATGTCCTTTCCTGTCAAAGAGGACGAGGCTGTTCCGGGGCTTAGGCTCATGCTTTTCGAGAAATGTTATCCCGACAGCCATACCGAGCCGCTCCGCCAGCTCTCCGAAGGAGGTGACAAAGCTGCCCTCCGGGCTTACGGCGCCCTTTGTCCAGGCCTCGGCAGGGCAGCTATAGATATCGTAGCCGATGTTGAACATCTCCGGGAAGAGGGCGATGTCCGCTCCCATAGCTTCGGCTTTCCTGCAGGCCTCCGCGCCCTTGCGGAGATTCTCTTCCTGATCTCCTGCCGGAGAGATCTGCAAAAGCGCTATTTTAAGTTTACTCATTTTCGATCAGCTCCATCTCGTGAGTCATGGCAGTGAAGCCGTAGCGTTCATAGAGAGCCCTGCCCATATCCGTCGCTTCGAGAGTTATCACCGAGACCTCTCTGCTCCGGGCGTCTTCGATCAGCAGATCCAACGTTCTGAGGGCGATCCCCTGTCTGCGGTAGGCAGGGTCGGTATACATATTCATTATATATGCTTTTTTCCCGGAGGGGCTGTGATATGTAGGCATGACACGGTAATAGCTGACTCCTCCCGCTCCGATGAAGCGGTTTCCGTCAAAGACCAGATAGGCGGTGTGGGAGCCATCTGCAAGAGCTTCTTCATAGTATCTGCGGGTTTCTCTCCTGACCTCGGACATATCTGTGCTCCCCGGCAGCCTGTTGGCCGCCAGAAGGACTTGTATCCTTGTCTCTGTGAGCAGCTCCAGATCGGAGAGCCCTGCCTTTTTCCAGGTGTATTTTTCTTCTGCCATATACATCCTCCTTGTGTGTATTGCTTTTTCCTTCAAGCCGTGATATAATATCAATGACATCAATATCATCAAAGGAGATGACATCATGTACGAGCATAACATTCCTGAAGGGCTGGAGCTCCTGCCCTTTCCCGAAAGGCTGAAGCAGCTTGCCGAGCTGGCTTCTCTTGCCGACCCTTACAGGCGCATCTTCGGTTCAAAGGAGACAGATTATAAGTTCGCTCCTCCTGTCAGCATTGAAAGAATGAGAGATGTCGAGGATAAATACAGGATTCCCCTGCCGCAGGAGCTCTTTGAGTTCTTTACTCAGGTCGGCAACGGCGGCGCAGGCGTCGATTACGGCATATTCCCGCTGGAGCGGATCGAGAAGCAGTATTTTTCGGACAGGGGCGGCGGGTTCGTCTACGAGCCCTATCAGCCGACTGTCTTTGACCGGGAAGATCCTGACTTTTTCTATCTGGAGTCTGCCTGCAGGATCAGGCAGCTTGAAGAAAAGGACGGGCCGGAAGCAAAGGCTGAGTCGGACAGATTGCACCGCGACATCATCAGAAATCTGCTGGTCATCGGTACAGCAGGCTGCACATACGACTACTTCATCGTCCTTACCGGGAGAAAGAAAGGCATGATCGGCCGGGTAAACTGGGATCTGAATGCTTCTCTCGGGCAGGGGCCGATACTCTACGGCCTTTCCCTCTCAGAATGGCTGGAGGATCATTTCAGACGGATCATCCTCGGAGAGATCGTCTCCCGCAGCACATTCGACAGCGTAAGATACACAACAGATATCGGAGGCAAAAAGAGAGCTGTCCCCAGAGAATATACCAAGGAAGAGAAGAAACAGGCTCTTGCCGCTGTCAATGCGGAGCCGGCTCCTCCCACGCCGCCTCCGCCGCCGAGATATTCCGCTCCTCCGCCTCCTGCTCCGGCACCTCAGCCGGCTCCTCCCCCGCCGATACCGCCCAGACGCGGCATAGCGGTCGGAGATTTTATCGAGCACAAGCGCTACGGCAAGGGTATGGTAACGAATATCGTGGGGAATATCGTCAGCGCGGAGTTTATGTCCTGCGGGCTGAAATCGCTGATAATGCCCTATGACGAAAAGGATATCATAAAGAAATAACAGACCGTTTCCCGTGTGCTGCGAGGTGAGCTGCAATGAAGATAGCCGGAAACATTCTAAAAAATGTGTACTTCATAACCGGGGCGGCCCGCCGCTGTATGAGAGTCGGTTTCAACTGTTGAAGCCGACTCTTTTCTTTGTCTCGATCTTTTCGCTGAATTCCTTTTCGGCGCTGGCTGCGATAAGGTCCTCGGCGGTCAGGATCATATTGGTCTTGCCGGAGAGCGAGCAGCGCAGGGCGCCCTTAGACCAGGTGCGCTCGTAGAGGTTGCGGGCAAATCTGGCGTTGGCAAACTCTCTCGAACCGATATAGGCGTCGGAGAGGGACAGGAAGAAATCGTGGGCTCTGGTCTCCAGCTCCGGTTCGAAATCAAAATGCTTCTTTACCATCTGCATATATATCCCGAAGAGCTGCTCCTTGGTATAGTTGGGGAAGTGCAGCTTGTAGGGCATACGGCTGCGGAGCCCCTGATTGACTTTCATCAGCGCCTCCATCTCGTCCTCGTAGCCGGCCATTACCACCAGCATATCGTCGCGGTGGTTCTCCATCTCGGAGACCAGGGTCGCCAGCGCTTCGCGGCCGAAGTCGATATTCTTTCCGTTGGAACCTTCGTTGAGAGCATAGGCCTCGTCAAGGAAGAGCACAGAGCCGTAGGCATCCCGGCAGACAGAAGCGGTCTTGACGGCGGTCTGCCCCTCGTATTCGGCGACAAGCTCTCTGGCCTCATATTCAAAGAAGCCGCCTTTCCTGAGAACGCCCTCTTCCCTGAGTATCTGACCTACCAGCCTTGCGACGGTAGTCTTGCCTGTCCCGGGGGCGCCGGTAAATCTCATGTGTATGCAGGGGCGCTCCAGCCTTTCGTTTTTCATAGCCAGCTTGACCTGCGCGACGATCTCTCTCAGGCGCTCCGATATCTCCTCCATACCTATAAGCTCTGCAAGAGCCTCAAAGCCCGTGAGCTTTGTGTTCTCTTCATCTACAAACCCCGGCAGGTCTGCGGGGAAGACGGTAGTTTTGTCGGCTTCTTCTCCGAGAGCTTCGTGCTCCTTGATATCTGCGGCCTTCCGCAGAAGTATCTCCGAGGCGATCTTTTCGGCGGTCTTGAAGCCGTAGGATCTGCCGTCCATTTTCTCGCGGTGTATCTTCTTCTGGATGAGCTCATAGAGCCCCGGGTCGGTAGAAAAGCCCTTATCGCTGAGAATGTTCCAGATAGTCTCCATAAGAACAGCATCATCCGGAGGAGGGATCTGGACAACTCTCAGGAGCATTAGATCCTCCAGAGTGTTCTTTATCTCGTCCAGAGCTTTTTTCTCAAGGAACGGGATGCGGAACATAAAGATATAGTCCCGCTGATGATCCTCCAGCCGCTTGATGAAGGCCCGGAGCTCGTCAGCCTTGCTGCCTTCCAGATAATAAGAGATATCCAGCCCTACTATATTATAAGAGTTTTTCTCCTTGTTCTCCCGGAGGAAGTCGATGACATCGTCGGCATCGGTAAAGCCGGAGCCGGTCTCCTTGGCCATCTTCATCTCTATATAATAGCGGCGGTCGGCGTACTGCTCGTCGGGGTATATCTTTATGCGGTGCAGAAAATCTCCGAAGGAATTGATGAGCTGTGTCGTCCCGCATCCTCCGTCAACGGCGAAGAGGTAGCTCTGCTTTCTGGCGACATCCAGTGCGTTTTTTTCTCTCAGCAGAGGGACAGTATCCGCCATCTCTGTGACAAGTCTCATATAGTCGTCTACACCGTAATAGTTCTTATAGATCGAGTTCATCAGCTTGTCGTGATCGCTGTTCTCCACATCCTCCAGCGGAGTTATGAATATATCCGAGACTGCCGATCTGTCGCCAAAGGTCTTTTCCCAGGCCTCCAGCAGTACAGTGCGGCACTCTTCCTTGTTCTCGGCGTTAAGGCTGAACACTGCAAAGGTAAAGCGGTTTATCTCCAGCTTTGCGGAATGTTCCGCTTCTGCGGCGCTGGCCAGCGCTGACCAGAAGCCTCCCAGATCTGCAAATCTTTCCTGCGCAAAGGGGTACTCTATCGCGACTCTCGCCAGAAATCTCCTCATGAGTTCTCCTCCTTTTCTCCGCCGGGCGGAGTTTTTTTATATTATACACTATATATACGGAAAAAACAAGAGGCCGGGGCGGTCTCAAATGATACTTTGCACAATATTTCCGACAAAAGTTTAGCCGGGTTATGCAAAACGGAGAAGAGAAGAAAAAGCCGGAAAAACCGCGATATTTGCAAAGATTTTGCAAAGGTCGGGGTGGTATGATGTAGTCACAGAAGGGGAAACACCCCGGAGATAAAAAGAAAGAAAAACAAAGGAGAAAAAAACTATGAAAAAGACAAACAAAGGAAACAAGAAGATCATGACCGTTCTCGCAGCTATGGCTGCAGTTACAACGATGTGCGCTACTGCAGCGGTATTTACCGCATCTGCATCTCCGATATATTCGACTTCGAAAGATTCCGTTGCTGCCGCGGCAGCAGAGGCAAAGGCTGAGGATACCAACGCTTACGGCAAGCATCCCGGCGAGTCAGGCTACGGTTACACCCAGGCGATGATCGAGCAGGAGAAGACCGGAGCCAACGCTTACGGCAAGCATCCCGGTGAGTCAGGCTACGCTTACACCCAGGCGATGATCGAGCAGGAGAAGACCGGAGCCAACGCTTACGGCAAGCATCCCGGTGAGTCCGGCTACGCTTACACCCAGGCGATGATCGAGCAGGAGAAGTCCGGAGCCAACGCTTACGGCAAGCATCCCGGTGAGTCCGGCTTCTGCTACTTTCAGAACCAGAAGGCCTGAGATAAATAAGACCTCCCCCAATTTTTTCATATAATTAACTTCCAAAACCACAGCGCCTGTCAAAGAAACGGGCGCTGTGGTTTTTTCTTGCTTTTTTTCCGGGGATATGGTAGAATAGGCAGTGAAAGGGGGAGTAGCTCTGAGCATCGTTTGCAGATTTTTTGATGTTTCTCCTCTGGCGGACGAGGAGATTTTCCGGAGGGGGATCGGAGAACTGGTCTGGCCGGAGAGAAGAGAAAAGATCGCCCGGCTGCGGCAGGATAAGGATAAGCGCCTGAGCCTCGGAGCGGGGCTGCTGGCGGCTGCTATGCTCCGGGAGGCGGGCGCCGAAGACCTTGCCCTCCTTTTGAACAGCGACGGCAAGCCGTATCTGAAAGCCCGGCCTGATATACACTTCAATCTCTCCCATGACGGTACGATGGCTGTCTGCGCAGTGTCGGGAGCTCCGGTAGGGGTTGATATCCAGCAGCTCACAGTATATGACCCCGGGGTCGCGGAGAGAGTCTTTCTTCCGGAGGAGCAGGCCTGGGTCGAGAGCTCGGAAGATTGCTCCGAGGCTTTTTCGCGCCTTTGGGCGAGAAAGGAGAGCGTCCTGAAGCTGCTGGGCACCGGCCTGACAAAAGATATGCGTTCCTTCTCAGCTCTGCCGGGTGGAGAGAGCTTTGCGGTCTTTACTGAGCAAAGGCTGGGAGATCATTTCCTCTGTGTCTGCTCCGGGAGCGGGAAGGCTGCGGAGATAAGCGAATGGAGATATTTATAAAAGGCGCCGTATCTCTGCAAATTGCACAATGAGCGGCAGGCAGCTTTGTCTGATCCGTACAAATAATTCCGGAGAAAAGAGTGTTTATTGAAAAGCAGGAGAGAATATGATATAATCAGAAAGGCAAAGCTGCAACAGAACAGCACTAATATATTTCAGAAAAGGGGTAAAAAAATGAATGTAGTTGGACTTTGGAAGATCAAGAAAGCCGTTCAGTTTGATGCGGCGACAATGAAGATGGTAGAGAAGGATGTGGATGCCATCATCGCAGACAGCAGCATTCCCGACGACGAAAAGAAGATGCTTTATGCCAAGTTCCTGTTCACTGAAGACGGCTGGATCAAGACGCTTTTCCCTATCCCCGAGGATATACCCAAGGAAGAGCTGGACGAGATGCTTGAATCCGGCGAGATGGAGCTTTACGGCGACAGCTTCCTTGTTATCGAGAAGAAGGGCTGGAAGGAAGAAGACGGCAAGCTCAAGTTCGATACCGGAACAAAGGGCGAAGTTATGGGCGAGGCTGTTGACCCGTGGGCTGAGATCAAGGAGACGGAATACGGCATCATGCTGATGGTCTACGGCCTTGAAAAAGAAGAATGATCTTCATCCGGGTCAGCAGCATAACAGGATATTGATCTGAATGCATAAAACGCATATCCTCCCGACCGGGGATATGCGTTTTTCCGTATCGGCCCGCTGCTGTGCCTGAGCCTCCTGCGCCAGGTTATCCGAGCGCTGTGCCGGTGTGCCGGGCTGCGGAAAAATGTAAAAATTTTTTCCTGAAGGGGATTGCAATATTTGAAATTATGTGATATTATAAAAGCAAGGTTTTTTTCTCGGGGGGGGCGTTTTCAGCAGAGCCACGGCTGAAAACGGAATGATAGGTACGGAAAGAAGGTAATCAGAATGGGCAGCAAGTATGACAGAGCGTATAAGTATCTCAAGGATATGTATGCCGATAAGTACTATCCTAAGGTGCTGGTGGACAGAGTCAGGGCAGAGCTGGAGAGGATCGTGGCCTGGCTTGAAATGGGGCCGCACGATGCTGACGAGGTGCAGGCCGAGTTCGACAGGATGACAAAAGCCATCAATGAGCTTGCCGTCGTCTTCGAGGAGAACGACAGCGATATCGAGACCAATGCGCGCAACGCTATCGCCATCGATGTTATCAACATCATCAAGTATTTTGAGCTGCCTATCAAAGTTGACCGGGCGCTCAGGCTCAGGACATGGTAAAAACGATATGACATAAGCAGGAGCTTCGTCTGCCCGTCAGGGCGGGCGGGGGCTTTTGCGTATATAGGGGGAAACACTATGGATTACGGGAAGCTCTGGAAGGAAAACAGGCAGTATATCAGCAGGCCGTCGCTGGATCCGCAGGCTGTTGCGGAGCAGTTCACCAAGACAGAGAGCCGAGGCTTTCTCGTTATCGGGACAGTCGATCTGCCCAGCGGCAGGATCAGAGTCGGAGACCCGCTGTCGTATATGTGCTCCGGGGTATATTCCCCGGAGGCGGACATATCTGTCCCGCCGGGTTCTTATCCTGTTGAGATCTCGCTGGTATATACTCCCTTCGACCGGGTAAGGATATGCACTTCCAGGCTGAAGCTCTCGGATAAGCCGGCTGTCCGTTACGAGCCGGCGCGTTCTACCGAGGATACCGCCGCATTCAAGTCCTCCGACGGCTGCTTTGCCGCTTTCCCGGTGGAGGCCGGGATGATGGCTTTCGCAGATGCGCAGACCGCAGAGGAATTCGCCCGCTGGTGCATGGAATGGCATTCCCGGAATCCGGAGGGCAACCATTATGACGACTACTTTGAAAAGCTCTTTGCCGAAAGCGCAGAGCGCCTGCCGGACTTCCAGCGCAGCGGCGGGGATTTCATAGAATGGGCTCTCCCCGGCAGCGGAAAGAGGATGACTATGAACGCTGCCGGGTTCGGGGACGGGCTCTATCAGGCCTTCTGGGGCTTCGACGAGGACGGCCTGCCCTGCGAGCTGACTGTCCCCCTCATCGACCCGGCGGCTATGGAGCAGGCTTCGGAGGAATATCTGGCGGAATGGGACGGGACAGAGGCCTGCATCGTTACGAAGCATATCTCCGAGGGCGGAGATATAGGATATATGAGCCGCACCGACACCGGCGATGATAAGACCTACAACGGCTGGATATTTTACGGCTATGACGAGGATGAGGAATATTGGGACGATCCCGACAATTTCGAGCTTTACAGCACCCACAGGCTCATAGAACGCTTCCCGGAGATAGCGCCGCTGCTCCGTTCTCCGGCCGGGACATCCTATTTTGCCGGGGATGGCGGAGAATTCGTCAGGGATGAAGGGCAGGAATGACATATATGGGAACATTCAACAGAAAGCATAAGGAAGACAGGCCTGTCGTCGCTCTCTGCTATGATTTTGACAAGACGCTGACCAGGACTGATATGCAGGCGCAGGGCTTTATCCAATCGCTGGGCTACGAGGTCAAGACCTTCTGGGACGAGACCAACGGCCTTTCGGCAGAAAATGATATGGACAACAATCTGGCTTATATGTACGAAATGATGAGCAAGTCTGTTGGGAAGGTCCTGTTCACAAAGCAGACGCTGCTGGAATACGGCGCTCAGATCGAGCTCTACAAAGGGGTCGGAAGCTGGTTCAGGCGTATCAGGGAATACGGCGAGAAGAGAGGGGTCATAGTCGAGCATTATATCATCTCTTCGGGGCTGAAGGAAATGATCGAGGGGACATCCATAGCCGATGAGTTTGAGATGATCTATGCTTCGGCCTTCTATTTCGATGAGCGCGGGGCAGCTATGTGGCCGGCTCAGGCGATAAACTACACCAACAAGACACAGTGCCTTTTCCGCATTAGCAAGGGGACACTGGAGATGAACGACCCGGCGGTCAACGACAGATTCCCGCCGGAGGAGCTGAGAGTCCCTTTCGCCAATATGATCTATATCGGGGACAGCGCCACCGATATCCCCTGTATGAAGCTGGTGACCTCTTACGGCGGCAGCGCCATAGGAGTATATGACCCGGAGACCGGGCAGAAGGCCAGCGTATACCAGATGGTGCATGACGGCAGGATAAGATATTTCGCCCCGGCGGATTATTCCGAAGGCTCGAGACTGGAGGAGCTGGTCGAGGCGATGATCGACAAGGCTGCGGTCAGCGAAAGGCTGGATAAGCTCTATTTCGAGAACAAGCAGGAGGCTTCGGAGTATTACCGCAGCATCGGTGAGCAGCAGAGGCGCCGCAGCGAGCTGATCTTCCTGCTGGAAAACAGCGCAAGCTATTCATCTACCCATGCGGCGGTGGCAAAGCTCTCCGCGCTGACAGGCTGGACAGCCGAGGACAAGCAGAGGCTCTTCAAGGCCGCCGAGGCCAACGATCAGGTGGGGCTGATACTTACCGACAGCGACATCGCGGCCTTCTACCGGGGGCTGCTCGATAAAGACACAGAAGCCACCGAAGAAGCGCGTTTTGCAGCGGATAAGCTGGGAATAAAGATTTGAGGAGGAAAACTATGGGGATATTCAGCAGCAAAAGCGGGGCTCCTGTTCCCGCAAGAGCTTCGATATTCGATACCGATTACCCTCTGGACCGTTCCAACTGGTTCCAGGTCTTCTCGGCCTGCCTGGGCAGGTCGGCGGCAGTCCAGGAGAGTTTTGCAAGATACACTGTCCGAAACAGGAACTGGAACGTTGATTTTTCGGCCGGGACTCTCTCTTTCGGAAGGGATGCTTACGCCGTTCAGTTCATCGGCAGCGAGTCCACCGTCAGCAATAGCTGGATGTGGGGATGGAACAATATCAATCATTTCGATGAAAGGATGCTCGTGCTGGCAAACGAGATCAGAGCCCTCGGAGAAAAATGGCAGCTAGAAGTCTTTACGACAGATTGCTTTGAGCTTGATGAGACATTCAACGGCCACAACCTGGCTATTGCGGCGACGGGCGTTTCTCAGACGGATTACTGCTATTACAAGGGGCCTCATGCCAACGGAGCCGTACTGATGGCTGTTGCGCCCGGAGACAGCCGGGTGTTCGCTCCGGTGTCATTAAAGGATTTCATCGACTGGACAATGTCGGCGATACAGAAATATTATATCGACCACAGGATCTTCCTGGAGAGCTTCCTTATGTGGAACGGCACGCCCTTTGAGCGGCAGGGCAGCAGCAGGATAATAGCTCATTTTGACCGGGATCTCCTGATAGATCTTGAACGCGCAGACGAGTTCGAAAGGATCAAAGGCATAAAGACATTATAAGGAGAAGAACCATGATAGAAAAAGGAATGAAAGCCCCGGAGTTTACTCTTCCCGACAAGGACGGGAATGAAGTCTCGCTCTCGCAGTTTTTGGGGAAGAAGGTAGTGCTGTATTTCTACCCGAAAGATAACACCCCGGGCTGCACAAGACAGGCCTGCGCCTTTGCAGGAGCCTATGCGGGGTTCAGGAAGCTGGATACGGCAGTCATCGGCATAAGCCGCGACAGCACTGCATCGCATCAGAGATTCGCAGAGAAGCACTCCCTGCCGTTTATCCTGCTCTCCGACCCGGAGCGCAAGGCCATAGAAGCTTACGGAGTCTGGCAGGAGAAAAAGAATTACGGAAAAGTCAGCATGGGTGTTGTCAGGAGCACATTCATCATAGATGAGAACGGTATCATCGAGAAGGTCATGCCCAAGGTAAAGCCGGACACCAATGCTGCGGAGATACTCGCCTATCTTGAAGGGAAAGAATGATATGGTAAGAGAGATAGTCACAGATATTGCCTTCCTGCGGAAGAGGTCTGCTCCTGCGGCAAGAGCCGACCTGCCCGTTGCAAAGGACCTCAGAGATACTCTTGCCGCCAACAGGGAGCGCTGCATCGGTATGGCAGCGAATATGATAGGAGTGTCAAAACGTATCATTATAGTCAACTCCGGCCTTGGGGATATCGTTATGATAGACCCTGTCATAACCTCAAAGGAGGGGAGATACGAGGCCGAGGAAGGCTGCCTTTCGCTGGCGGGGACGAGAAAAGCGGTGCGCTGGCAAAAGATAGAGGTAAGATATCTTGACGAGCGCTTTGAGAAGAGGACAGGGACCTTCTCGGGGCTGGTGGCGCAGACGATACAGCATGAGTGCGACCACCTTAACGGCGTCATTATCTGAAGGATATTACAGGGAAATATCGCATTTCACGACAAGATACGGGGCGGAGCCTGCGGTATCCTGCCGGAAAGGGCGGAAAAAGAAGATAATAAGCAAAAGATCGGCGGGAACTGTCGGAAAGTTCTGCCGATCTTTGCTTTAAATCGCTCCCGTTTGATGTTATAATCAGAGCGGAGGTGGATATTTATGAATATTCTCAGAAAAAGCAGCGGCAGTTCGGCGGGAAATGTCGGCGGAGGGAAGATACAGGAGCTGGCAAAGGTGGTCGAGATACCGGTCTCGCAGATCTCACCGAACCCGGATCAGCCGAGAAAGAATTTTTCCCCGGAGGCGCTGACGGCTCTTGCAAAGAGCATTGCTCAGGACGGCATCGTTCAGCCGCTGACGGTAAGAAAGGGCGAGGAGGGATATCTTCTGGTATCGGGGGAGCGGAGGCTCAGGGCTGCGAAGCTGGCGGGCTGCAAGAGCGTTCCCTGCATAATCGTCCGGATCTCGGACAAGCGCTCGGCGGTAGTGGCGCTGATAGAGAATATCCAGCGGGCCGAGCTGGACTGCTTTGAGGAAGCCGAGGCGATCTCCAGACTGCTGACAGAATACTCCATGACCCGGGACGAGGTCTGCATAAGGCTTGGTTTGGCGCAATCAACTGTCGCCAACAAGCTGAGGCTGCTGCGATTCACTTCGTCAGAGCGCCGGGCGCTGAGCGAGGGCGGGCTTTCCGAGAGGCACGCGAGAGCTCTGCTCCGGCTGGAGGATCCGGCAAAGCGCAGAGAGGCTATGGACTGTGTCGTTTCCCGCAAGCTGACAGTTTCCCAGACAGAGCGTTACATATCCGAGCTGCTGAGTGAAGAGAAGAAGATCCGCAGCTACCGGAAGCGCTCTGCGGTCCTTGGGGATGTGCGGCTGTTTGCCAATACTGTCGATAAAGCGGTAAGGGTCATGAGGCTTGCAGGCGTTGAGGCGACCCTTGACCGCACCGAACATGACGGCCTGATAGAGTTCCGCATAACCGTAAGCAGCGAAACGGCGGCGGGGTGACGGGCAGATCATACAAAACGCGAAAAGCCGTATATCCTATCCGCTGCGGCGGGGGATATACGGCTTCTGTCTTTTCTGTTCGGGCGCTCTTCTGCCCGGCCGGCTGTCAGAGCATCTTGGATTCGTCGATGTCGTCTTCCGGCTCTTCGCCGTTGAGGATAGCTCTCAGAGCATTGACCTCTTCTTCGGTAAGGGTGACGCCCTTGCCCATACGTGTATGATCCGGGCTCCATTCTCTGATATCATACTTGGGCTCGTGCTCGCTCCAGCTCACCATATTGAGCTCTTTTGTCCAGCCCTTAGCGTTCTCAGAGAGGACTCCAAGAGATTTTGTGATCTCGAATTTCAGTTCTGCCATATCTATGACCTCCGTTATTTATTCTGTCATGCTGCGCATTAAGCGCGGTCATGAGTTTTATCTTCCGTAAAGATCAGTATCTTCATCGACTTGAATATCGGTTTTGCGAATATCCCGATGAGGATCAGTATCTCGACGCACACTGCAAAGACCGCTGCCCACATACCGTAATATGCACCCAGGCAAAGGTCCCCGAGAATGACGATGACCGGGATATGAGCGGGCCTTCTGAACACTGCGAATATCAGCAGCATCAGCGCTGCCGTAACGATGGATGCGGAGCCCATACCGCGCTCAACAGCGGATGCCGCAAACATCAGCGCGACTCCGGAATAAGCAAGGAACCGGTTTTTAACAGTCAGAGCGGCAGCGACTATCGCGCCGGAAATAATGAAGAACAGCCAGCCTCCGGTAACGGTCGAGAGGGCTGTAAGGGCGGCTGCGAAGATCGCCAGAGCTATGCAGCGGTAGATGCCCAGCCGCTCGATGATGCTGCTGACCTTTTTGGGGAGCATCCTGGAGACAGTCTTCCAGAGGGTATTGTAGTTCAGCAGGAAGACGACGAGGAACAGCAGCGGCTGGAGCAGCCAGGAGAGCCTGATGCCTCGCAGGACATCATCTACATTGAAAACTACCATAAGCCCCAGCAGGGCGATATTGGTAACTATCTTATGGATCTTCAGATCGAAGGGGACGATCTTTCTCGAATCGTAGGCTCGGATGATGAAAACCAGGGAATAGCTGGCCAGTGTCGAGATAGCGGGGCCATAGAGGCCGATCCTCGGCAGCAGGAGGATATTCAGGCCGATGTTGGTGACGCCTGCCACAAGGCTTGTCGCCAGAGAGCGCAAGGTCTTCCGGGAGGTCAGGTATATCGACCCGAGGAAGGTGACAAAGCAGGAGAACACAGAGGAGAATATCAGGAGCGGCGAATAGAAGGCCGAATCCTGGAACTCCGGGCCGAACCATATCTTTGTCAGCGGCCGGACTATCATCAGGCATCCTGCCGAGACTATATACAGCAGGCATTGGTTCAGCTCGAAAACATTTGAATAGAATTCGTTTCGGTCGTCGGAATCGTCCTCCATTATCGCTGACATATTCCAGGCCTGTCCGAACATGAAATAGACTGTTGCGACAAGGTTCGGTATCTTATAGGAGGCGGACATGACTCCGTTGGCAGCCGGGCCGAGATAGGATGTTGTCATAAAGGAATCAGAGCTGTTGATGACCAGCCAGAGTATCTGCGCCGGGATCAGAGGCAGGGAATATCTCAGCATCACCGAGAGGACCTCTCTGTCCGGCTTATGGAAATCGAGATATCTCCAGAGCCTTGCGGAGAAGGTCAGGAATACTACCGAAAGGCCGTCCGAGACGATGATCGAGAGCAGGTAGCCGGTATTTCCCATACGGAAGCCGATCATGAACATTACCGTCCCGACCAGGGTCAGCAGAGTTGTAAGTATGCCGTTGACGGCGAAGAGCTTGACCTTTTCCAGCGCCCGGACAAATGTTGAATAGACCAGCTTCAGACCTGACATCACGACATAGACATAAAGCAGCAGGGAATATCCGTTCAGATACTTATCTGCGATGCCTGTTACTGTTACGATAGGCAGGATTATACCCAGCATCGCGAAGCCGCAGAGGCAGACGATATTTCCGAGTGTAAATACTTTTTTCTTATCGAAGGCCTTATCGAGGCCGAAGCGGATGACCGCCTCGCTGATGGTCATAGTGACGATCGGCTGAAGCCAGTTGGCAATCTGCGTGATAACGTCGTTTATACCCAACTCCTCTCTGGAGAGGTAGGTGGTATAGACTTTGACGAGCAGCAGGATCAGCACCTTTGAGCTGAATGAGCCGACGGCAAATATCACTGTATTGGAAAACAGCTTTTTATAGCTGCTTTTTTTGACTACGGCTTCTGACATAGATCCTATTCCCCTGAAATCATACTTTGCTCTGCCCGGGGCAGCTCCCCGGACTGAATAATTATATCACAAGGCTGCGTTTTTTGCAACAGATTATTTTCCGGTCTTAACAAAAGTCAGGCGTATCGGCTCGGCATCGCAGACGGGTATATTAGCGGAGAGGATACTGCCTTCGAGGTCGAAGGGTGTCAGGAAGGCGATATAATCCTTCGATGGGTCCTTGTTGACGATCCGGTATCTTTCTTTTGTCTCTCCGATATATCTTACTGCTGCGATATGATCCTTCTGGTCGTTGACCTGGATGCTGTCGCCGTCGAAGCGGAGCTTACAGAATCCTCTTTCGTCCTTCCAGCACCCCCTGAGCATAGGCAGGACCTTTTCGTTCTCGACTGTGACTCTGCCGTAGCGGCTGTATTCCGTAAATGCCATAGCTGTAATGCTCTCCCCGGAGATGGGGAAAAACTCCCGGAGGATCAACTGCCCGTTTTCTGCGGAGACTTCGGTCAGGGTCGCATAAGGTTCTTCGGAGATCCCGCTGCGGAGCCCTGTTTCTTCGGGAATGAGCAGCACTTTGCCGTCTTTTTCCGAGACAGTGAAGGTCGTGTCGAGGACAGGAGCGTTCCGCCAGAGCAGCAGGAATCTTTCCCCGGTCAGCTCCAACCGGAGTCCGTAGCTGCCGTCGGCGGGAATGTATGCTCCTTCAAAGGCTGTCTTTCCCATAAAGCTCCCTCCTTGCGGTCATATCCTGTAAACGCCGATCTGTTCACCGCCCCGGTAGACGACTCTGGGCACACGGGAGGATATCCCGCAGGTGATCTCGTAGCCGATCGTCCCTGCCCAGCCGGCGACATCGTCGGCGGTTATACGCTCTCCGCCGTCTGCTCCGATGAGAGTTACGGTATCGTGGGAGCGCACTTCCGGAATATGAGTAACGTCTATCATAAACTGATCCATACATATCCTGCCGACTATCCGGGCTCTTTTTCCGTGAACGATGACCTCGCCCTTATTGGAGAGGGATCTCGGGTAGCCGTCGGCGTAGCCGCAGGTGACTGTCGCTATTGTCATCGGCCTGTCGGCGCGGAAGGTGCGGCCGTAGCTCACGGTCTCGCCCTCGTCTATCTGCTTGACCTGAGAGATCGTTGATCTCAGCGAAAGGGCAGGCTTCGGCTCAAAGGGCAGTGGGGTAGCCGGGTCGGGGTAAAGGCCGTAGAGGATTATCCCGAGCCTTGCGAGAGTCGAGCGGCTGTCGGGGGAATAGACTCCTCCGGCAGAGTTGAGGCAATGACATTCCCGCAGCGAGACCCCCAGCTTTTCAGCCTCATCCTTTACTGCGAAGAATTTTTCGGTCTGGGCAGCGGTATAGGCCTTGCAATCAGGGTCGAAGCTGTCTGCGACGGCGTAGTGGGTAAAGATACCGTCAAGGATGATATCGTCCAGTCCGTCGATATCACGAAGCTGGGCGGCGATCTGCTCCGGAGACCCTCTCAGCCCGATACGGGTCATGCCGGTGTCTATGGCGGCATGGCAGCGCAGAGGAGTCCCGGAAAGGGAATCGTTGACATTCTCGGCATAATCGACATCCGTTACTGTCTGGATGATATTATGGTCCGCCAGGTCAGCCACAGCCTCGGGGGGCGTATAGCCGAGGATAAGTATCTCGCCTGTTATGCCCATATTGCGGAGCCGCAGGGCTTCCTCGGCGTTTGACACAGCGAACCAGCCGACACCCATCTCCTTTTCGAGATACGGGCAGACGGCAAGATCTGCGTGCCCGTAGCAGGAGGCTTTGACGACACACAGCAGCTTTGTCTCCTGCGGGAGGCAGGCGCGGTACAGCTTTATATTTTCGGAAAGGGCGTCAAGAGATATCTCCGCCCAGGTGCGTTTTAAAAAATCCATAGCAGGACAGCTCCTCGGAAATACACTTCAGAGGCCCAAAAAAGTCTCTGTCTTTATATTATAACACAGTGCTTTGAAAAATGCAAACGGATTTTAACACTTTCCTGCGACATTATATTTCTTATCAGCCGCCGCATTGGAGCAAAAATACAAAAGAATTTCTGCAAAGCCCGCAGTTTTCGGCAATTCGCAGAAAATGCAAAACCCTGTTGACATAGCTCGGATCCTCGGATATAATAAAAATAGATAAGAAGGGTTAGAAAAATCAAGGGTTTGCCGGGCGGCAAACGATCGAAAGGAAATCCAATATGAACGGCTTTGACATTTTCTCCGTGTTTACGATGCTGGGCGGTCTTGCATTCTTCCTCTATGGAATGAACATAATGTCAGGCAGCCTCGAAAAGCTCACAGGCGGCAAGCTGGAATCGGCTCTCCGCAAAATGACCTCCAACCGCTTTAAAAGCCTGCTCCTCGGAGCGGGTATAACCATTGCAATACAATCATCGTCCGCTGTTACCGTTATGCTGGTCGGTCTTGTCAACTCGGGCATCATGCAGCTCGGGCAGACAGTCGCGGTCTGCTTCGGTGCCGATATCGGCACTACGCTCACCGCCTGGATCCTCAGCCTTTCGGGATTAGAGGGCGATAATTTTTTTATCAGGATGCTGAAGCCGGAGAGCTTCTCTCCCCTGGTAGCGCTGGGCGGAGTGCTTATGATAATGCTCTCAAAGCGCTCCAAGAAAAAGGATGTCGGCTCGATAATGCTGGGTTTTGCTATCCTTATGACTGGTATGACGCTGATGTCCGGGGCGGTAAAGCCGCTGGCTGATTCCCCCTCCTTCAGAGATGTCCTGGTAATGTTCAAGAACCCGCTGCTGGGCGTGCTGGTGGGAGCAGCCTTTACAGGCCTTATCCAGAGCTCCGCTGCATCTATCGGTATCCTTCAGGCCTTCTCTCAGACCGGAGGCATGACAGTCGGGATGGCTGCACCGATAATCATGGGCCTTAATATCGGCACCTGCGTAACAGCGCTGATCTCGTCGATCGGTGTTAAAGAGAACGCCAAGCGCGTCGCGGCTATACATATCATGATAAAGCTGCTGGGTGTGCTGATACTCCTGCCGATCACTCTGCTGCTGGAGGCGACGGTAGCAAAGAGCTTCTTTGAGAGCACTATCTCTCCTGTCGGGATAGCTATCGGGCACTCGGTATTCAATATTGCGATCACTGTGATCCTTCTGCCTTTCTCCGATAAGCTGGTCGCTCTTTCCAGAAAGGTCGTTAAGGACAAAGGCTCCGCTGAGGAAAGAGATAACGGCCCGGAGCTGGATACGAACCTCTTTAAGATACCCGCTGTCGCAGTCGAGGCCTGCCGCGAGGCTACCGTAACTATGGGCAAGCATACCGAAGATACGATAACCGGAGCGCTGGAAGTCCTGCGGAACTACAATGAGAGCGATGCCGAGAAGGTAGTCGCCGGAGAGCAGCTCATCGACCATTATGAGGACAGGCTCGGAGGGTATCTGGTAAAGATATCCAAATCAGCAGTTACCTCCGCTGACAGCCGTAAGGTCTCCAAGATGATGCACGTTATCGGCAATCTGGAGCGCATCTCCGATCATGCCGTGAACCTGGTCGAATCCGCTCAGGAAATGCGGGATAAGGGCATGGTGTTCTCCGAGGAGGGCATCCGGGAGCTGGATGTCATCTGCGCTGCCGTAAAAGAAAACATACAGACCTCTATCAGGGCATATATTGAAGATGACCTCGGGCTCGCACACACCGTCGAGCCTCTGGAGGAAGTCATCGACAGTATGATAATGGAACTGAAAAACAGGCATATCAGACGCCTGCAATCCGGCGAATGCACAGTCCAGCTCGGCTATGTCTTCCAGGATATTCTCATAAACCTGGAGCGCATTTCCGATCATTGTTCAAATATCGCAGGCTCCATTATCGAGATCGACGAGCAGATAGATATCCACGAATACTGGAGCAGTGTCAAGGAGAGCGATAAGAATTTCCAGGAGCTGTTCAAGGGGTTCAGCGATAAATACTATTCGGAACTGGAGGCAATCTGATGCCGATCTTTACTGCTTCTCCGCTTTCCGCTGAGACCATAGCGCATATCAGCGGTATTACTTATACCGATAATCCGCATATATCCTTGGATCAGCTTCGGCAGCTTTCTGTCAGCTATTGCGATTTTGACGGCAGGGAACAGCTCGGGATGCTGATCTGCTCCGGAGCCGTCGCCGGCGATCTGCTCTCGATCTTTGAGGAACTGTTCAGGGAAGGCTACCGTATAGAGAAGATCCGCCTTGCCGATGAATACGGCGGCAACGACGACCTTATCATGGCGGACAACTGCTCATCCTGCTTCAACTACCGCTGTGTCGCCGGGACAGAAAAGCTCTCGATGCACGCTCTCGGCAGAGCTGTCGATATAAATCCGCTCTACAATCCATATATCGTCGGGGACAGGATACTGCCTCCCAACGGAGCGGCTTATGCTGACCGCAGCAAGGCTTTTCCCCATAAGATAGACGAGAACGACATCTGCTGCAAGCTCTTCAAAAAGCACGGCTGGAAATGGGGCGGCGATTGGAAGAGCAGCAAGGATTACCAGCATTTTTACAGGGATTGAGCCCCCGGCAGGGGGAATATAAGACCGCGCAGCCCGTAAGGCTTTATGCCCCGGGAGCTGCGCGGCTTTTTGCTGTCAGGTGCAGAAACGGTGGTCTCCTATGGTAATGACTACCGGGCGGGACCAGATGAATTTGTTTGAGGTCTTCTTGGGATTATAATAGTATATACAGCCCCCGGTGGGATCCCAGCCGTTAAGAGCATCTCTCGCGGCGCGGTAGGCGGAATCGGAGATCGGCTGGTTGAACTGGCCGTCTGTGATAGCTGTAAAGGCGCCCTTCTGGTAGATGACTCCCGCCAGAGTGTCGGGGAAAGAGGGATGCTCTATGCGGTTGAGAACAACTGCGCCGACAGCTACCTGCCCGGTGTAGGGCTCGCCTCTTGCTTCGGCGGATATTATCCTTGCCAGCAGATAGATATTGGCTTCCGTCGCTGCGGGTATCTTCCCGACGGATATGCCCAGTGCTTTCAGGGTTATAGGCCCGGCAATGCCCGTCTGTGATATACCCTGCTGACGCTGGAACCGCAGCACAGCTTTTCTGGTCTCTTCGCCGTAATAGCCTGTGACTCCGACGTTAAAGAGCCCCCGGGCTTTCAGTTCCTCTTGTATCGCGGTTACTTCTTTTCCCCGGGAGCCGACCTGGGAGAGCGCGGGAGCTTCTTTGTCCGGCTCTATACTGAGACCGATAAGTGCGACGACAGCAAGAGCGGCAAAAGAGATCAGCAGCGCTTTCAGGTAGCGGCGGATAGAATGATCGTTCATGATTTGTTCCTCCGTTCTGAGTCTTTATATAATGGTAGTGTCTGCGAAAAAATGGCATTTATACATTAAAAAGCAGGCCTTTCTGAGGGCGGGAGGGAGCTGAAATGATCGGCATTTGTTCAACAGGCACAATGCAAAGCGGTTTTTCAGACAGTGGGTAGACATAAACGACAAAAATACAAAACTTTTCCAAAACCGCTTGACAAACAGCAGGTTATGTGATAAACTTAATAAGTCACCCGGCGAGAGCGACAAAATGAATTTGAAAGAAATTTTCAAAAAAATCTTGAAAACCTCTTGACAAAGGCGACAAAATGTGTTATAATAGACAGGCACTCTCAAAGAGAGGGCAAAACACAGATCAGCATCTTGAAAATTGAATAACAACACGAAACCCTTGGAAAATTCTTTTGAGGAGACTCGGAAGAGAGATGTCGGGTACGACAAAAAAC
>CAMNNQ010000149.1 GCA_946545645.1 uncultured Clostridia bacterium
AGAAGTTTTAAGCCATAGTATTTCTGATTTACAGTCAGAAGTACTATGGCGTTTTTATTGACAATGCAGCAATGTTATGCTATAATTGTTACGAACATAAATCGGAATTTATTAATCTATGCATTGTAAGAAATTATCAACTGGAAGAAAAATACAATGCAGGAGTTCGGAGGTTAAAAATGAATTATCCCTATACAGTAGGCTTTGGCAAAGTCGATGAAGAAAATAAGCCTTATTGGAACGAAGAGGCGCATGAATATCTGATCATCACCACCGACGATGAACAGAACTGCTACAGTCAGACAATCAACGGTAAACAAACGAATTATAAAACTTCAAGAACCGTTCTCGGACACATAGACCTGACCACGGGTGAGCAATACAGTGGAAAGGATGCTGTTTTTTGGGAAATGACTCCTGAGGAACACGATACGGAATTATACAAAAAACTGTTCAAAGGCGGTGTCGTTTATCATATCCGTGCTGCAATGCAGAAGAAAAATGTCGTTCTGTACCCGATTGAGGTCCTCGGCATTGCAGACAGCGAGCCTTTTTTGGAACAGCTATATGCTGCATATGTTGAGGAACGTGACCGTCCTGTATATCTTCAGACAAAACTGTTCGGAGACCTGCTGCTCAACAAGAGGTACAACAGTTTTGACGGGACTTTTGAATATATGGGACATAAAATTGAATTCAGCATCGACAACAGCGATGACGCTACAAAAACTGTTTCCAAACTCGAAGCTTTTGTTCAGGATTTCAAAGCTCATGATGAGAAAATGCGCCGTTTCGCAGCAGAAAGGCTCACTTCTCTTGCAAATGAATGGGCAGATGAAGAAGGCGAAGCACACATTACCGAAGAAGAGTTTTATTCGCTATTAGTTCCGGAAGGTATAGATATGAGGAGCACCGGTCGGTATATCGTATACTATACGGACGGAGGAGCATTCGGCGGTCATTCCGTAAAAGTAAGCGGTAATTCAAAGGGACCTACTAAAGCTCAAATAACTGGCTGACAAATTCTGATTTATCTTAGCAACCATATAAAATAGAATGCCCCTAAGCGCTTTGAAACGCTTGGGGGCAAAACTTCTATATGAGTACCCGTCTTATGTCTCCGGCGCTTGTTTTTTCAGTTTGAGGAACAAGGCTCGGAAATAATAAAGGGTATACTCCCGCGCTGAACAGGAGAATACCCTTTTTGTGTTCCGGTCTGATCTTCAAGCAGGGATAGGGCAGAGCAGATCTTGTTTCTCACAAACGGTCTAAGCCTGTCATTCCTGATGGTTTCGTATGTAATGGAAAAGATACTGCTGCGCTGTGCCTTCGTAGCCTTTGACACATTCGGGCAGCCCGTCGGGATACCAGCGCTCCAGAGCCCGCTTCATCCAGACGTCAATGGGGAAGGCATCTGTGCGGTGCATACCGAAAAGCAGTGCACAGCTTGCGACCTTCGGTCCGACCCCTCTTATGGAGCGCAGGGCTTTCTCGGCTTCGTCCAGCGGCATAGCGGCCACTTTATCAAGCTCCAGCTCTCCGGAGCTGATCTTTGCGACGGCATCTGTCAGGTATCCTGCTCTGAATCCCGAGCGCAGGAAGGCGAGGCTCTCAGCCGTTTCCTCCGAGAGCTGCGAGACAGAAGGGTAGCCGTTATAATGTTCCACCAGCCTGCCGATTATACCCTTTATCCTGGGGATGTTATTGTTCTGCGAGATGATGAAGCTGGAAAGAGCTTCCCAGCTATCCTGCCTGAGGATGCGTATGCCTCCTGCGAAGGCGCAGGCTCTTGCCAGAGTTTCATCCTCGGAAAAGCGGCGTTTCAGTTCGCCGTAGTCTGTTTCCAGATCGAGATAGCGATACCATTTGCTCAGAAAGGTCTCTTCGTCGGTGTCGTGCAGGACAAAGATGCCCTCCTTCGGGTCTTGACAGCTTATATGCAGGGGAGTGTTCAGATACGCTCCCTCATAGGAGCCGTCGGGCAGCTTCGCCCAGCGGAAGGCCTGACCGCAGTCTAAGGTCTCGTCGAGGTCGAAGTCGGGCTGACAAAGGATTATATCCCGCCCGGATACGGTATAGTCCATAGCTGTCTCCTTTCTTATCCCGTTATGATTCTGTTCAGTGCTTCCGCCTCGGATGTCGATACGACAACGGCAGCCGCTCTGGGAAGGTTGGGGTCGCGCATATCGGTGAGCTCGGCAATGGTGTAGCCGTGAGGGAAGAGCAGCCTGTCTGTGCAGGAGAAAACATAGTATGAAAGATCAAGAGCAGCCGACATCCTGGCAAAAAGGAATCTATCCGCGTTTTCCCGCAGGATCCCGTACCATTCCTCGTAAGCTATGCGGTAGGAGCAGCCCTTGCGCTCCAGCAGATCGTTTACTGTCCTGATGAACATCCCGCCCGTCTGGGATATAAGCTCTTCAAGGGAGCCGGAGGTTATGAAATAGGCGGGAAGGGCAGCTCGCGAAGCGATAAGATCGTTGACAGGGTCAGGCTGGAGGGGAAAGCTGTCTCCGGAGAAGCCTGTGACTATCTGTTTGATCTCGCGGTATCTTCCGTCGCTGACAGTGATGCCGGTAATATCGAAGACAGGGTTCGTGCGGCGGCCTTCACCGTAGTTTGCGGTAAAGGCTGAGCCGGCAGGGTCATTGAGCCTGAGCTTGCGCATCTGAGAGAAAAAGGCCAGACCTGTGGGAACTGCGATGAGAGTGCCGAAAAAGAACAGGGTGAAAAGAAGATAAACGAATGCAGGATAGTCTCCGGAGGAGGTTTTATCAACATGGCTGATCGATATAAACAAACCGAAGAGCGAGCACCATACTATCCTTGAGATCACATAAGATGCGATGCCTGTCCCGGCTCTTGGTCTTATGACTCCGAAAAAGCGGCCTGTTTTTTTCATCTCTGCAAAATGCTTTACCGCGATCCCGACGATCATTACTATAGCTGCCCCGAAGAAAACATCTAAAGTCATTGTCAAGGCCGCATCGTCTCCGATGCCTAATGAGATCGCCAGGATATACGAAGCAAAGCCGATTATGAACAGTACAAGCACCCTCAGAAGAAAATTCACTATACTCTTTCCCATCATTTGCCCCCTAACGGATTTTTTGCAAAACCCCTTGAAAAATCCTTTGATAACCATTATACTATAACTATCGGGATTTTTCAAGCATATTTGACAAGAAACAGGAGGGCTATTATGAGAGAGAGCATCCTTACCATACCCGTAAACGAGATATTCGAGCCCCGGGACGGCTGCCCCATCTGCCGTATGCGGGATATGCTGGAGCAGAGGACTGTTGAATATATCATGGGCGCCGCGATGATGGAGCCCGATGTCCGTATCGAGACCAACAGGCAGGGCTTCTGCAAGACCCATTTTGAGCAGATGCGCGCCTGCAAGAACCGCCTCTCGCTGGCGCTGATGCTCCAGACGCATCTGGCTCAGCTCCAGAGAGATGTCTTTGCCAAGGCGAAGACCGGGCTCTTTGAGAAGAAAACAGCCAAGCAGCAGAAGGTCTCTGTGATAAATAACGATTGCTTTGTCTGCTCGAAGATCGAGTGGGGTATGTCCAGGCTCATGGTCACCTTCTTTGAGCTCTATCAGAAGGAGAGAGAGTTCCGGGAGCTGTTCACATCCCAGCAGCAGCTCTGCCTGCCACATTATGAGCTTCTGGTCTCCCTTGCCTCCGAGAAGCTGGATAAGAAATGGATGGGTCAGTTTGTCAACGATTGCTCCGAGCTTACCAAAAAATACCTGGACGAGCTTTATGACGACGTCTCGCATTACTGCAAGATGTATGACTACCGCAACACGGTCAAGAATGCCGACTGGGGGAATTCAAAGGATTCGATTGAGAGAGCGATCAAGTTCCTGACAACAAGATAAGTTACAGACCGGTTACAGCCCGAGACACTTTTCCGGGAGGTAAAAAATGGAAACTGTCCAAAAATACTCCCTGATATAATTTATTCGCCGAGGCTGCGGCAATGCTTGTGTATCAGGGAGAAAAAACGGACAATTACGGAGATCCTGCGACTTTTTCAGCAAAACAAATTAAAAATGGGAGCAAGCCGCGACTTTTCGGGAGCTTTCCGATAGGCATTTTCACCAAGCCGGTTTTGTTAACGATTTATTCATAAACGTAATTGGATTTTCGTTATGTTTTTCGGTTTTTGTACGTTTTTTCAGACAAGACAAATTTTCAACATTCTGAAAAATGCTGAAAATATGGGGAGTTTTCAACGTTTTCAACCGAGTTATCAACAGTTTTGAATTCCGAAAACGCAATTTCAACAGCAGGTTTCAACATTTTGTTGAAAAAATCAAGGTTCGTGACAGATTTTGACATTTTTCTCAAAATTGCGAAAATACTTCCGGAAAGCGGCAAAGATTGATGAACAAATTGTGAATGTCAACCCTTTTGACGAAATTTTCAGCATAGTCTGACTCTTTGTATGGTCTGCCAAAGTCGGCAGGCTTTTTTTGTTTAAAGTGTATAAAGTCAAGAAAAAGAGAAAAAGCCTATTGGCTTTTTTGGGCTTCTGTGCTATAATATCTATATATATGCCTGCATTTGCAGGAAAATGTAAAGGACTGTGCAGATGGATAAGAATTTTAAGGATAAAAACCGCCGCAGACCGCCCGCCCGGGAGAGCTCCGAAAGGGATGAGCAGTTGATAATCGGCAGGAATCCCGTGACAGAAGCTCTGAAATCCGGGATGAATATAGATATGATCTACGTTGACCCTTCTGCCGGCGGCTCTATCGGTCATATAACCGCTCTCGCAAGGGAGAAAGGTATAGTTGTCAAGGATGCTACAGAGCAGAAGCTCTCCAAGCTCTGCAGCGGAGCCTCCCACCAAGGCATAATAGCCGTCGGAGCCTGCGCCGAATACAAGGAGCTGGAGGATGTCTTCAAAGCCGCCGGGGATAAAGGAGAGGATCCTTTCATTATCATCTGCGACGAGATCGAGGATCCCCATAACCTGGGAGCTATAATCAGAACAGCCGAGACAGCCGGGGCTCACGGAGTCATCATCCCCAAAAGACGCAGCGCTTCGCTGAACTATACTGTGTTCAAGACCTCCGCAGGGGCTGCCAGCTATGTCCCGGTGGTCAGAGTCGCCAATATCGCTCAGACTATCGACGAGCTCAAGGAGCGCGGGGTCTGGGTCTACGGAACAGACGGCTCCGGCGAGGATTACGCCTCGGTTTCACTTACAGGCCCGATTGCCCTGGTCATCGGTTCCGAGGGCTTCGGGATGGGAAGGCTGGTCCGCGAAAAGTGCGACGGGCTGCTGCGGCTGCCTATGGCAGGGAGGATAACCTCTCTCAACGCCTCTGTCGCCGCAGGGATATTTATGTATGAGATCGTCAGGCAGCGCAGGGCTGCTGTGGATAAGGAGTGAGTTGATTGTCTGATAAGCTGACTGTTGACGATATTGTTGAAGAATATAATTCAAAGCACGATAACGGCCTTCCCGCCGATGAGGTCAGACCTGTCGATCCGAACAACGAGCAGAAAGCCCGTGAGAACGCTGAGCTCATCGAAAATCTTATGAAGCTCAGACGGGAACAGGGGACCGTCAGCCGGGAGACCGAAGACGCACCTGTCACAAGACCCAATGTCAATGATATAGATATGGGGCTTACCGGAAAGGTGATCCCGAAAACAGAAGAGATAGAAAGAGTCACCGATATTCCCGCCGACCTGAGCTATGAGGAAAAGAACCGTATGCTCAAGGACAGGCGCCGCAAAAAGGTAGACAGCTTCCGCCTTAAGGATACTCCGGACGAGGACGAGGAGCAGAATGAGGAGAAAGAGCCCTCCGGCAAACATACCGGGCAGCATGAGTTCGAGCAGTTCGAGGATGAGGATGAAGTCCTTTCGGATATTTTACAGGTAAAACAGAATCTTACCGTCAGGATGGTAGTGCTGCTGTTTGCGGGAGTATTCTCCCTGCTGATAACTCTGGCCAATGACCTGAAGCTGCCAATGGTCAAGGTCTTCGATAAGGTCATGAACCCCTCCACCTTCCTCTTTACCAATACGATACTCGGCCTGGCAGCCATAGCTGTAAGCTATACGGTCGTTCTTGAAGGGGTCAAAAACATCTTCCGGCGCAGAGCCGACTGCGACAGCCTTGCCGCTCTGGGCGTGCTGATCTCGGTGCTCTCCGGTATTGCAACATTGTTTGAACCTTCGATAGTGATGAGAGATTTCTTCCATATTTATACTTCTGTCGCTATCCTCGGGCTGATATTCAATACCTTCGGCAAACTGATGATCGTCAAGAGAACAGAGCGCAACTTCCGCTTTGTCGCCGAAGATTTTGAAAGATACGCATTGGTGACAGTCGATAACGACGACACCGCAGGCAAGTTCACCAGCGGAGTGCTGGACGATTTCCCCGAGCTGGCTGCCATGAGAAAGACAGAGTTCGTCAGAGATTTTATGAAGAATTCCTATTCCTCCGACGTTTCCGATGTCTATGCCAGAAAGATGACCCCGCTGATTCTGCTGGCTGCTGTCGCTGTCGGTCTGCTCTCCCTGATCTTTGAGAAAAACACCGCCGGGATGACCGAAAAGGTCTTTAATATGCTCTCTGTCATCTCCGGCACTGTGACCCTCTGCTCATCGCTGGCGCTTATGCTGATCGTCAATATCCCCCTGGGCAGAGCGCAGAATAAATATCTGCAATATTCCGGCGTCATGCTGGGATATTCCGCAGTAGACCGCTTCGCTGATACCAACTCTGTCCTTATTGATGCGGAGCAGCTCTTCCCGAAAGGGATGGTGGATTTCAAGAGCCTGAAACTGCTGGGCTCAACCAAGATCGAAGATTGCATCCTCTATGCCGCATCTCTCGCCTGCGGGGCAGGGAGCATACTGAGCCCGACTTTCTATAAAATGCTCAGAGGCAAGACCGAGATGCTCTACCCCGTCGAAAGCTATATCTACGAGGACGGACTCGGGCTCTCCGGCTGGATCGAGAATAAAAGAGTCCTGCTGGGCTCCAGAGAGCTTATGGAGAACCACTCCATAGAAGGCCTGCCGACCAAGAGCAAGGAGGCAGAGTATTCCAAGGGGAATATGGTTATGTATCTCTCCGTCTCGGGAGTCGTTTCCATGCTCTTCGTAGTTCAGGCCAAGGCCAGCCTTTCGGTTTCACGCTGGCTGAGGGAGCTTGCCGGCAACGGCATAGTTTCTGTTATCAGAACGGTAGACGGGTTCATAAATCTCGATTTTCTTTCGGATCTCTTCGATGTGGACAGGGATATGATAAAGCTCTTGCCTTTCCGATATTACAAGGAATACGCCAGGGAGACCGACTACGTCCCGGAGGTTTCCTCTCCGATGCTCTGCTCGGGCCATTTCCCCTCCTTTGCCATGCTCCTGATCGGCACAAAACGGCTGAAGCAGATAACCGCGCTGGGAGTAGCCATACAGGCCGGCGCAGCAGTCCTCGGAGCGGGCATAGCCGCAGTTATGACTCTGCTGGGGAATTTCGGGCAGATAAATCCCGCATTTGTGTTCATCTACAATGTGTCCTTCCTGCTGATAACTCTTATCGCTCAGATGCGGAAGGTCTGACTCTTGGAGACAGCCCGGTCAATTCGGTTGAAAATTACAAAAAATGCGAAAAAGGTCTTGCATTTTTGGAATAATTGTGTTATAATTATAAAAAATATGTTTGGGAGTGTTGCTCTATGAAGAAATTTTTAAATGAATTCAAGGCATTTGCTTTGAAGGGCAATGTAATGGATCTGGCGATAGGCGTTATCATCGGTGCTGCTTTCGGCAATATCGTAACCGCCTTCACAGAAGACATCATCCAGCCTTTCATCAACGGCATCGGCGGAGCCAGCTTTGGCTTCAGGATCAAGATCTACGGCGGTCAGTACATCCTCCTCGGCGATTTCCTTACTGCTATCATCAATTTCATCATCATGGCGTTCTGCATCTTCCTGATGATGAAGGGTATCAACAAGCTGATGGCAATAGGCAAGAAGAAGGAAGAAGAGGCTGCACCTACTACCAAGAAGTGCCCCTTCTGCAAGACCGATATCGATCTCGAAGCTACCAGATGCCCTAACTGCACATCGCAGCTCGACTAAGAAAAAGACGAACTACCGGGGGGCATACGCCCCCCCGGTTTTTTTATGAAAAAATGCGCTGCGGCGCTTTTACGGAGGCTTGAAAATGGGAAAACTCACAGTTATAGATCACCCGCTGATAAAGCATAAAATATCCCTGCTCCGGGATGAAAGAACAGGAACAAAGGATTTCCGCCTGCTCGTTGAGGAGATCTCAATGCTCATGGGATACGAGGCGCTGCGCGATCTGCCGACAGAGCTCGTCCGTATCAAAACACCCATAACAGAAGCCGATGTACCGATGCTGACAGGGAAAAAACTTGCTGTTGTCCCGATACTTCGAGCAGGGCTCGGGATGGTCAGCGGGATCCTCGCATTGGTGCCTTCCGCAAGGGTCGGGCATATAGGGCTCTTCCGCGATGAGGAGACCCATGAGCCGACAACATATTTCTGCAAGCTCCCCGATAATCTCGAAGAGAGGCTCGTCATTCTCCCTGACCCTATGCTGGCCACCGGAGGCTCTGCGATACAGGCTGTTGACCTTATCAAGTCCAAAGGCTGCAAGAGCATAAAGTTTATGTGTATCATCGCCGCTCCGGAGGGGCTCAAAGCTCTCAGAGAGGCACACCCGGATATAGACATCTATATCGGCTGCCTGGATGAAAAGCTAAATCAAAACGCCTATATCGTTCCCGGCCTCGGAGATGCCGGCGACCGTATCTTCGGAACAAAATAGGAGAAGGAAATTGGAGACGATCATTCTCATTATATCGCTGGCGATATTCATCGCTGTGCTGCTGATACTTGTCCGGATATTTACCACCGGCAAGGATAACGCCAAAGAGCTCATCTCAAGGCTCGAAGATGCACTTTCGGACAGCGGCAGCGAGATCAGGCATGAGCTGGGGCAGGATGTCCGCTCAAATGTCCGGGATCTCGGTGTTATGCTGGATACCAGCCAGCGCAGCTCCCAGCAGGCGCAGAAGCAGGCGATAGATATGATGTCGCAGAGCGTCAGCGAAAGGCTGAGACAGCTTGAAACAAGATTCGGAACCCTCGAAGCCAACAACGACCGCAAGCTGGAGTCTATGAACAAGACTATCGCAGGCCAGCTCTCGGAGATCAGAGAGGATAACAACCGCAAGCTGGACGAGATTCAGAAAACAGTGGACGAGAAGCTGGAGAGCCGGATGAATGAATCCTTCAAGCTGATAAGCGAAAGGCTTGAACAGGTGTATAAAGGCCTGGGCGAGATGCAGAGCATAGCCTCAGGAGTCGGAGACCTTAAAAAGGTGCTCTCCAACGTCAAGAGCCGGGGGATACTCGGAGAAATACAGCTCGGAGCTATCCTCGCGGAGATACTTGCTCCCGAGCAGTATGATACGGATGTCGAAGTCGTCCCCAAGAGCAAGAACAGAGTCGAGTTCGCAGTCAAGCTCCCGGGCGGCGACGGCGGAACTGTATATCTCCCGATAGATTCTAAATTTCCCGGCGACAGATACTCCGCACTGCGGGATGCCTATGACAGCGGCAGCAGGGAAGCGGTCGAGGCTGCAAAGCATGAGCTGCGGGATATCATACGCAAGTGCGCAAAGGATATCCGCGATAAATATGTCTCGCCTCCTCATACCACAGCATTCGGAATAATGTTCCTTCCCTTTGAGGGGCTGTATGCCGAGGTGGTGAGCAGCGGGCTGGTTGAGGAGCTGCAGAGAGATTTCAGCATAAATATCGCCGGGCCTTCAACTATGGCGGCGCTGCTGAATTCCCTTCAGATGGGCTTCCGCACATTGGCGATACAAAAGCGCTCAAATGAGGTCTGGAAGGTGCTCGGCGCTGTGAAGACGGAGTTCGCTGCCTTCGGAAAAGTTCTGGACGAAACACAGACCCATCTGCATAAAGTCGAGGACGATCTCGAAAAGCTGGTCGGAGTAAGGACAAGGCAGATCAACCGCCGTCTTGCCTCAGTCGAAGCCCTCCCCGACGAGGCAGCAAAGGATACCCTGACAGACGACGGGAGCTAAAAAAGATTGACAACCCTGCATGGATGTGGTATAATATAATTTACGATCATCAGACGGTCAACCCCGTGTTTTTATCTTGCAGGAGGTCATAATGTGAGCAGAAACAAAAAGGACGGCGCAGGTATCCTCGGAAATGCCAGCGTCGTGAATATAATCACAATAGTAGTTGTTGCTGTGTTCAGTATCACTATCGTTGTGCTGCTCGCCAAAAATCTCTTTGCGAGCAACAGCAGAGATGTCCCCGCAGGGATATATACCGGGACTATCCCGAAGCCCGTTTCGGCAACGCTCCCCCCCGAGACCAAGCCTGCCGGCGCTACAGTAACGACTTCTGTCACCACCGCAGAAACTACAGAAGCAGTCTCGGAGCCGGAGGAAATGTATGTGATAAAGTATATCCAGCTTCTGGAGGAGCCTTTTGAGGGCTCGAAAAAGCTGATATGTATGTCTCCGAACGTTCGGCTGAAGATCCTTGAGCGCCGCGCCGACGGCTATTATAAGGGGACTTTCCATAACTGCGACGGCCTCGACTATACAGGCTATATCCTGAGAGAGTTCCTTTCTCCGGAGCCTGTTGACAGGAACGCTCCGGCCGCAGAAGAGCAGCCCGCTCAGGAGGCTGCACAGCCCCAGGAGCAGCCTGCACAATGACGAAAACAAGCCCGGAGAGACCGATCTTCCGGGCTTTGTCTATATCATAAGGAGGAAACGATATGAAGCTCATCTCTTGGAACGTCAACGGCTTCCGGGCCTGCCTGAAAAAAGGCTTTGAAGATTTCTTCAAGGAGGCCGATGCCGATATCTTCTGCCTTCAGGAGACAAAAATGCAGCCGGGTCAGGCGGATTTCGAGCCAGAGGGCTATAAGGCATATTACAGCAGCGCCGAGAAAAAGGGATATTCCGGAACAGCGGTTTTCTCAAAGGCCGAGCCCCTTTCGGTGACATACGGGATAGACGGGAAATATAACGACGAGGGAAGAGTCATCACCTGCGAGTATGACAGCTTTTTCTTCGTCTGCTGCTATGTCCCCAATGCTCAGGAGGAACTCAGAAGGCTGGATTACCGTATGGCTTTCGAGGACGATATGCGGGAGTATCTTGTCTCCCTCGATAAGAAAAAGCCTGTGATCTATACCGGCGACCTCAATGTCGCCCATGAAGAGATAGACCTGAAAAATCCCAAGCCCAATATGGGCAAGGCCGGCTTCTCCGACGAAGAGCGCGGCAAGATGACAGAGCTGCTCTCAGCCGGATTTTCCGATACTTTCCGAAAGCTCTATCCCGATAAGACAGGTGCATATTCCTGGTGGAGCTATCGCTTCAATGCGAGAGCAAACAACGCAGGATGGCGTATCGACTATTTCATCGTGTCGGACAGGCTGATGGATAAGGTTAAGGATTCGGTGATCTATGCAGCGGTGGAGGGCAGCGATCACTGTCCTGTAGGGCTGGTGCTGGGATGAAGACTCTTTATCTCTCCGACCTTGACGGGACCCTCCTGCGCTCTGATGTCACCCTTTCCGAGTTTACCTGCAAAACTGTCGCGGAGCTGACGGAGAGGGGAGAGCTGATCTCCTTTGCCACAGCCCGCTCCCGGACTACCGCGCTGAAGGTCACAAAGGGGCTCACTGTCTCTCTTCCAATAGCCGCATATAACGGTGTGTTCATTACAGACAGCCTCAGCGGAAGGATACTGCAAAAGTGTCTGTTCTCTCCGGAAGAGGCGGAGCGGATACATAAGGCTTTCGTTTCCAGGGGGCTCTCTCCCGTAGTCTACCGGATAAACAGGGGCAGGGAGTGCTATTCCTACAATGAGATGACTGTCAGCCCGGAGACAGAGGATTTTATCCTTTCCCGCCGCCCCGACCCGAGAGACGATCCTCTCCGGACGGATGAGGGCATCACCGACGGCGAGGTGTTCTATTTCAACTGTATCGGCAGCAAAGAACGTCTGCTCGGCGCATACGAAGAGCTGAAAGACAGCTTTGAGGTGCTGTTCTATGACGATATCTATTCCAAACACCGCTGGCTGGAGATAATGCCCCGGGGAGCCAACAAAGCGCAGGCAGCTCTGAGGCTCAAAGAACTGCTGGGCTGCGGCAGACTTGTGGTTTTCGGAGACGCTGTCAACGATATCGCTCTGTTCAGCGCTGCCGACGAGAGCTATGCTGTCGCCAACGCAGATGAAAGGCTTAAAGCCTGCGCTACCGGGATCATCCTCTCCAACGATGAGGACGGCGTATCGAGAAAGCTGCTGGAACTCTGCCGGATATAAAAAAAGCCCCGCCGGATCGGCAGCGAGGGCTTGAACTGTCTTTATCGCAGAGCTAAACGTTAACATGGGCGCAGCTTATGCCGCAGGGGGTAAGATCAAAAAATGCGTAGCAGGGGGGCTTGCCGTCCTTGGGCTGTGCAGCACTTCCGGGGTTCAGGATATACAGGCCGTCCTCATATTTATAGTAGCGGATATGTGTATGCCCGTAGAGGATTATCGTCGCTCCCGCTTCCCGTGCGTTGCGGATAAGTATATCGTGAGAATCCCTGACGCTGCAAAGATGGCCGTGAGTGAAATAGATCCTTGTATTGAAGATCTCGACGGTGTCAGAGGTGGGTGCAGGGCCTTTATCGCAGTTGCCTAAAACGGAATAGATGTTCTTTTCGGGATACATCGCTTTGATGACATCCAGCTCGTCGAGACCGTCTCCGAGAAAAATGAAGTGGTCGCAGACCTTATTGCTTTCCATTATTTTGTTAGCTGCGGCAAGATTGCCGTGAGTATCGGAAAAAACGATGACTCTCATCTCTGCACCTCGCTTTCTTCGCACCTTGAATACTCCTGCCTTTTAATATATTATATCATAAATGCCCACCTTTTGCAATCGCTTCTGTGCAATTTTACAATTCCTTCAAATCTTGCTGCTGCCCGGATAAAAAAACTTCTCCGGGGCTTGCATCTGACGGTATCGTGTGATATAATATAAATAATAGTGCGCATCTGATGCGCGGCGCTTTCTGTAATGATGCGGAAAGGATATCCGATCTCGGGGGAAGGGGGAATGAGGCTTGGCAAAATATGCCATCTACAAGTCGGAGACGGGATATTATTACTATGAATATCACGACACCCTCGAATCCCTTAAAGGTTCTGGATTTGAAGGCATTATCGACGAGAGCAAGCTGCCTGTCGTCATCGGAGGAGGCGGGTATTTTCATTTCACCGGCAACGATTATATGTTCGACCGGATAGTCGAATGCGAAGGCTGCCCCCTGACGCTGGAAGAGATGTATTTCAAGAATCATAAGGATTTCAAGCTGGGCTGGATGTCCCCTGAGGGCGACACATACTCCTGCGATTATACCAGCCATACCAAGCTGGCGGCAAAGCTGGCAGAAAAGTATTTTCCTAACACGATGCTCCCGGAAAGGGCGCTTGGCAAAGCAGGCTGGCTGAAGATCATCGATTCCTGGGACGGTGTCCAGAGAGAACACGGGCAGTATGTATATTCGCTGACAGGCAAGATCACAAAGCGCCAGGCAGACCGCCTCTTCGACCTCGGCCTCTATAACAACGAGGAAGTCCAGCGGCTGATAAAGGATTGCGAAGACTGCTGGTAAAGATCAAAGCTCAGATAAGGAGTGGGATAATGCAGACAAGAGTAGCTGTAATAGCTATAATCGTCGAGAACAAGGATTCAGTCGAGAGCGTGAACGCTATCCTGCATGAGTATAATTCGGGGATCATCGGAAGAATGGGCATCCCCTACCGCGAAAAAGGGATAAGCATCATAAGCATAGCTATCGACGCCCCGCAGGACGACATCAACACCATTGCCGGAAAGATCGGCAGGCTGGACGGTGTCACAGCAAAGACCGTCTATTCGGCAGTCTGAAAAATACAAATCGCCGCTCTCTGCGGCAGAATATCGGCCAATACTCTGCCTAACGCCGAAAACCAGTTTTGAGGCGAAAGAAAGAAGGGTCATCTGAGAACATAAGTCGGATCCTTACTGTCTTTCCAGGAGTCCGTCTTTTTTTGTACCCCCGGCCGGAGTATTCGCACCCCAAAAAAGGAGGATAACCATGAGCCTTAATTCAACACCTTCCTCGGAGAGAACACATATCGGCTTTTTCGGCCGGCGAAACGCCGGAAAATCAAGCCTTGTAAATGCTGTCACAGGTCAGGAGCTGGCTGTCGTTTCCGACACTCCGGGAACGACCACAGACCCTGTTACCAAGGCTATGGAACTGCTCCCGCTGGGGCCGGTGGTCATTATCGACACCCCCGGCTTCGACGACGAGGGAGAGCTGGGCGAGCTTCGGGTCAGAAAGACCAGGCAGGTCCTTAACCGCGTTGACTGCGCTGTTCTCGTTACGGATATGACAAAGCCGCTGGGAGGGTGCGAGAAACAGCTCATCGAGCTGTTTGAAACGAAAAAAGTCCCCTATATAATCGTAGGCAATAAATGCGACCTTTCGGACAAAGCTCCCGACGGTCAGCGCTTTCCCGTCAGCGCAAAAGACAAGACCAACGTCTATGAGCTGAAGGAAAAGATAGCAAGGCTGGTGGAGAGCCGGGATCAGACTCTCAGGATAGTCGGAGATGTGATCAAGCCGGGAGAGCTGGCTCTGCTGGTCGTTCCTATAGATAAGGCGGCCCCGAAGGGCAGGCTCATCCTTCCGCAGCAGATGGTCATACGGGATATACTCGAAGCGGGAGCCTGTGCAGCCGTCGTCCGGGAGACAGAGCTGAAAGCCGCCCTTGAAGGGCTGGTGTCCAGACCGTCTGTGGTCATCACCGACAGCCAGGTCTTCGGGTTCGTCAGCAAGACAGTGCCGGAGGATATAAGGTTAACCTCCTTTTCGATACTGATGGCAAGATACAAGGGCTTCCTTGAGACATCCGTAAAGGGAGCCGCAGCTATAGCCTCCCTCAGAGACGGCGATACCGTCCTTATATCCGAGGGCTGCACTCATCACAGGCAGTGCGGGGATATCGGAAGTGTCAAGCTGCCTGCACTGCTGAAAAAGACCACAGGCAAAAACATAAGCATCGAGCTCAGCTCCGGCAGCGATTTTCCGGAAGAGCTTGAAAGATATGCGCTGGTCATCCACTGCGGCGGATGTATGCTCACCGAGCGGGAGATGATAAGGCGTATGCGGACCGCCGGGGACTGCGGAGTCCCGTTTACAAATTACGGCGTTGCGCTTGCATATATGAACGGGATTCTGAAACGCAGCCTGGAGATCTTTCCGGACATCTCCGGCCTGCTTGAAGGGTGAATACTATGAGCGAAAAAGTTAAGAGCCTGATAGATAAGCTGGCGGCTGAAAAGAGCCTTTCAAAAGAGGAATGGCTCGCTGTCTTCGGCGGCTGGGATGAAGATGACAGAGCCTATGCTGCCGGGAAAGCCCGGGAGATCAGCCTGGGTGTCTTCGGAAATAAAGTGTATATCCGGGGGATAGTAGAATTCTCCAATGTCTGCAAAAACGATTGCTATTACTGCGGGATAAGGTGCTCAAACACCAATGCTCAGCGCTACCGCCTCTCCGACGGGGAGATACTCGAATGCTGCGCCGAGGGTTATGAATACGGTTTCCGTACATTCGTCCTCCAGAGCGGCGAGGACTACGCCGTGTATCATCCGGAGAGAATGGCAGGGATAGTCCGCAGCATAAAAAAAGCTCACCCGGACTGCGCTGTTACTCTTTCTCTCGGAGAGCTGGAGAGAGATGCGCTGAAGCTGCTCAAAGATGCCGGAGCTGACAGATATCTTCTCCGGCATGAGACTGCCAACAAAGAGCATTATTCAAAGCTGCACCCCGAGAATATGTCTTTCGCGCACCGTATGGGCTGCCTGCGGACGTTAAAGGAGCTGGGCTATCAGACCGGCGCCGGGATGATGGTGGGCTCACCCTATCAGACGGATGAATGTCTCGCTGACGATATGCTCTTTATCGAGGAGTTCGGCCCGCAGATGATAGGCATCGGCCCTTTTCTGCCCCATAAGGACACCCCCTTCCGGGATAAGCCCAAGGGCTCATACGAGCTGACCCTTTTCCTGCTCTCTCTTTGCAGGATAATGCTGCCCCGTGTGCTCCTTCCCGCGACCACCGCGCTGGGGACTATCCGCCCGGACGGAAGAGAGCAGGGGATACTCTCCGGTGCAAATGTTATTATGCCGAATCTCTCGCCGACAGCGGTGAGAAAAAAATATATGCTCTACGACGGAAAGATCTGCACAGAGGACAGCTCCGACGAATGCAGGAACTGTATCAGTGCCAGAATGAAGCGGATAGGATATGAAGTCGTTGTTGCGAGAGGAGACTATGTATGATAAAGCTGGCGATCTACGGCAAGGGCGGCATAGGAAAATCCACCGTTGCCTGCAATGTTTCCGCAGCGCTTGCCCGCAGAGGCCTGCGTGTAATGCAGATAGGCTGCGATCCTAAGGCGGATTCCACTTCTCTGCTTCGCGGCGGAGAGAGGATACCGACTGTCCTTCAGGTCAGCCGCGAAAAGGAGAATGCGCTGGAGCTGGAGGATGTGGTCTTTGAGGGGGCCTTCGGGGTCTGCTGCGTCGAAGCGGGAGGGCCTGTTCCCGGGCTGGGCTGCGCCGGGAGAGGTATCATAAACGCTCTGGAGACACTTGAGAAGAAAGGCGCATTCAGGAAATATGAGCCTGATGTTGTCATATACGATGTTCTGGGAGATGTTGTCTGCGGAGGTTTTTCCATGCCTATGAGGAAGGGCTATGCCGATAAGGTCTTTGTCGTGTCTTCCGGGGAGAAGATGTCTGTCTACGCCGCAGGGAATATCTGTATGGCGGTAAATAATTTCAAAGGCAGGGGCTATGCCTCCCTCGGAGGGATAATACTCAACAGAAGAGGAGTCGAGGGCGAGGACGAAGCCGCCGCTGCGCTTGCTTCCGATTTCGGAACATCCGTTATCGCTGATATCGATCGCTGTGCGGAGATACCGGCAGCTGACAGAGCCGGAAAAACCGTATTCGAGCTTTTCCCTGAGAGCGCTGCGCAGGCTCAGCTCGAAGCTGCGGCGAAAGCGATACTTGACAGCTTCGGAGGTGCGGTATGACAGGCGGCAGGAGCCACGACAAGCCGGAATACATCCGTCTCGGGGAGGCTGACAGATCGGCCCTCTTTTCTTCGGGATTGGAATACAATCCTCCGGCCAGAGGGATGTGGAACATCGTCCATACTGGAATGCTGGTGCCGGGCGCACACGAGATCTTTGCCTGCGCACAGGGCTGCCTCAGGGGAGTTATCCTTACTGCGGCTGAGATGCTGACCCTTGACCGCATGAGCTGGATATCTGTCTCAGAGAGCGATATGTTCGACGGCACACTGGAAAGCGATATCATCGACGGGGTGGAGGATATCCTCGGCAGGATCGGTAAAAGACCTCCGGTAGTGCTGCTGTATCTCAGTTGTATCCATCTGTTTGCAGGTGTGGATTTTGAAGAGATCATCCGTGAGCTTTCGGCAAGGCATCCGGATATAACTTTTGTCGATTGTTATATGACCCCGACTATGCGCAAAACTGTGACTCCGGTCATGAAAATGAGCTCGCAGATCTACGGCGCTCTGAAGCCGCTGCCGCTGAACAGAAAGGCAGTCGGGATCGTCGGCTGCGACAGAGCAACAGACCAGGATTCCGAGCTGGTCAGGATGATAAGGAACAGCGGCTGCGAATACCGTGATATAGCCCTTTGCAAGAGCTATGAGGAATACCTCGGGCTGGCGGAATGTTATCTCAATATAAGCTGTATCCCGACAGGGATCCTGGCGGGAGAGGAGCTGGAGCAGCGCTTCGGCGCAAAGCACCTTCACCTCCCGGCGAGATACGACCCGGAGGGCCTCAGAGAGAATTACCGCAGGCTGGCGGAGGCGCTGGAGATCGAATGCCCCGATCTTTCTGTTGAGGAGGCCGAGGCGGAGAGAGCTCTCTGCGAAGCAAGACAGGTCATCGGGGACACTCCCGTCGCCATAGATTATACAGCGGTCACAAGGCCCTTTGAGCTGGGGCTGCTGCTTATCAGGCACGGCTTCAATGTGAAATATATCATCGCAGACACCGCTTCCGGCGAGGAGGATCCCTTCGACAGACTCCGCGCCGAGGCTCCGGATATACTCGTGTATTCTTCGGTGAATGTAAATATGCTGGATATGCCGGAAAGAGAGCATGAGCGTATACTTGCCGTCGGGCAGAAAGCTGCATACTATTTTTCGACGGATAACTTTGTGGATATAGTCGTCAACGGCGGGCTTTACGGCTTTACGGGTATACGCAAGCTGGCAGAGCTGATGCGGGAGGCAGCGCTGGAGCCCAAGGACAAGCGCAGGCTCATCAGCCATAAGGGCTGGGGCTGTGCTTCCTGTCTCGGATAAGGAGGGGAGAGCTTTTGAAAAATGTTTCGGGGATCATTCCCTGTTATGCAGCCGACACCTCCGGGGTCTGCTCGGCGCTTTATGAGCTGGGAGGAATGACAGTCGTTCACGACGCTTCGGGCTGCAACTCCACCTATTCCACCCACGACGAGCCCCGTTGGTACGATATGCGATCGAATATCTTTATCTCGGCGCTGACAGAGCTGGATGCTATAATGGGCAACGACGAGAAGCTCATCGAAGATACTGTCTCTGCGGCAAATGACAGAGCCCCGCGCTTCATTGCGGTCTGCGGCTCTCCGATGCCTATGATGACAGGCGTGGATTTTGATGCTGTGGCCGCAGAGATCGAGAGCCGCAGCGGGATAAGGACATTTGCCCTGCACACCAACGGCACCCGCTCCTATATTGAGGGAGCATCGGAGGCTTTCCTGGAGCTTGTGAAGGAGTATGCAAGACCCTGCAGCAAGACAGAGGGAGGAGTCGCAGTGCTGGGGCTGACCCCGCTGGACTTTCCCCTCGGAGCAGATAAAGAGATAAGGCGCTGGCTGTCGGAAAACGGCTTCAGGTGCCTGTCTGCTCTTGCTATGGGCGACGACCTCGGAAGTGTCGGAGCATTGCCGGCGGCGGAGCTCAGCCTTGTTGTTTCTCAGACAGGACTTGCGGCGGCAGAATACCTGAAAGAAGAGTACGGTATACCTTATGTTTGCGGGGTGCCTTTCGGAAAAGAGTTTGCCGTTCATCTTGCTGCATATATGAAAGACATCATAAAACAAAACATGGGCTGTTCGCCGGTAATGGAGCCCTGCTGCGGCTTTGAGGATGCTGATACAGTGGTCATAGGCGAGGGCTTCTTTGCAGGCTCGCTGACAGCCGCCCTCCGGGAGGATATGAATATCAAGGCGCTGCCGCTCTGCACGCTGCCTGCGTATGGACCTTTCAAGTCCCTGATCGGCGGGGAGATCTCCGCTGAGGAGGATATCAAAGCGTTCCTCGAAGAGAAAAAGCCGGGGACAGTCATAGCCGACCCTCTTTTCAGATACATCGTCCCCAAGGAGACAAGGCTCATCGAGGTGCCGCATTTCGCCTTCTCCGGCAGATGCTTCCAGAGGGATATGAAGAATATGATAAATACCGATATCAAGGAGTATTTCAAATGATAAAGCTGGCAATATACGGCAAGGGCGGTATAGGGAAATCTACCTGCACCGCCAACCTTTCAGCTGCTCTGGCGAGCCTCGGCAAGAGGGTCATACAGATCGGCTGCGACCCGAAGGCGGATTCGACGATAAATCTTCTGCACGGAGACCCTGTCCTGCCCGTAATGGACTATATGCGGATAAACGACGAGGAGCCTGAGAGCATAGAGCAGATCTCAAAGATCGGCTTCGGGGGAGTCCTCTGCATCGAGACAGGCGGGCCGACTCCCGGCCTGGGCTGCGCAGGAAGAGGTATAATCACCACCTTCACTCTGCTGGAGCAGCTTGAGCTCTTCAAAAGATACAAGCCTGATGCCGTCCTGTACGACGTCCTGGGAGATGTTGTCTGCGGGGGCTTTGCCGCACCGATAAGAGAAGGCTATGCCGAGCAGGTGCTCATCGTCACCTCCGGCGAGAAGATGGCGCTCTATGCCGCCAACAATATCTACCAGGCGGTAAAGAATTTTGAAGACAGGAGCTACGCCAAGGTGCGGGGAGTCATCCTTAACAGGAGAAATGTGGAGAACGAAGAGGCAAAAGTCAGAGCGTTCACCGATAAGGCGGGGATAGAGATAACCGCCGACATTCCCCGCTCGGATGACATCATAAGGTTTGAGGATATGGGAATGACCTGCGTAGAGGGAGACCCGGGCTGTGAGGCCGCTAAGAGATTTCTCTCCCTGGCGCAGACTTTGACAGACGAGGACGGTAAAAATGGCTGAGGCTTTCTACATCACCGCAAAGGGGCTGGCGGAGAACGGCTTTGAGAAGCTGCCCCGGGAACTGGATTCCACCAAGCATCTGATCTATTCTTCTCCGGCAACGCTGGATTTCAACTCTCCCGGAGCCAAGGGCTTCGGAGTCAAGAGAGCGGGGCTTGTCATACCGGGCTCGGTGATGCTGCTCATCGCTCCCGGCTGCTGCGGCAGGAACACAGCTCTGCTAAGTGAGCTGGGCTACGACGAGAGATTTTTCTATCTCCTGCTGGACGATACGGATATAGTCACCGGGCGCTATGTCAGGAAGATACCCGAAGCCTGCGCCGGGCTGCTCGCAGAGCTCGACTATACTCCCTCTGTGATAATGCTTTGTGTCACCTGTGTAGATGCGCTGCTGGGGACAGATATGGAGAGAGTCTGCCGGGCCTGCTTCGAGCAGACGGGTGTAAAAGCTGCCCCCGCATATATGTATGCCCTGACCCGCGAAAAGCGCCTGCCGCCGATGGGGCTGGTACGCAAGTCGGTTTATTCTCTGCTGGAGCCGCAGAAGCGATACAGCAACGAGTGCAACATCCTTGGATTTTTCTCCGCACTGGATGACGGCTGCGAGATCTATCCTATGCTTGAAAATGCGGGGATAAAAAAAGTCCGGGAGATCGGAAGATGCAAGGATTTCGGTGAGTATGCCGCTATGTCAAGGGCGAATTTCAGCATTGTCCTCAACTCCGAGGCGAGAGCCGCCGCCCAGGATATGCAGGAGCGGCTGGGGATACCCTTTATCGAGCTTACAAGGATGTACCGCGCCGACAAGATCGAAAATCAGTACCGCCTGCTGGGGCAGGCAATAGGCGCCGAGCTGGATTGCTCTGCCTACCGCGCCGCAGCAGAAGAAAAGATAAAGGCTTTCAGAAAAAAACACGGCGCACTTACCTTCGCTGTCGGGGAGAGCCTGAATGCCGACAGCTTCGAGCTCTCGCTGGCGCTGACGGAATACGGCTTCAGGGTCGCTGAGATATACGGGACTGTCGGAGAAAGAAACTTCTTCTATGTCAGAAAACTGGCGGAGGTGTCCCCGGAGACCCGTATCTATTCAAATCTTTCTCCGACGATGATGAACTATTCTCCCGCCCCGGAGATCGACGCTGCCATAGGCGCCGATGCCTGTTATTACCACACCGGAAAAGCCGGGGTCTGGTTCAACGGGGAAGAGCAGCCCTTCGGGTTCAGAGGGCTCGATATGCTCTTCGAGGGGCTGGATAAAGCGCTTGATGAGAGGGAGGAGAAAAAATGAAGGACCTTCTTAAACATCTCTCGCCTTTTGCTCCGGACGATTCCGGAGCCTGCTCTGTCCTCTATGAGATGGGTGGGATAACCGTCATCTGCGATGCAGGAGGATGCGCGGGAAACGTCTGCGGATTCGATGAGCCGCGCTGGTTTGAGAAGCGCTCGGCACTCTTCTCTGCGGGGCTCAGGGATATGGATGCTATCCTCGGGCGGGATGAGCTGCTGGTCAGAAAGCTGGCTCTTATAACAGAGCAGTCCGATGCTCCTTTTGCTGCCATAGTCGGGACACCTGTTCCCGCTGTCATCGCTACTGACCTGAAGGCTTTGGAACGTATGACCGAAAAAAAGACAGGCCTGCCCTGTATCGCTCTGAAGACCGACGGAACAAGGCTTTACGATCACGGCGAGGAAATGGCATATCACCGCCTCTTTGAGCGGTTCGCTGAGGAAAAGCTGCCTGTCAGGAAGGGCAGGCTGGGTGTCATCGGAGCGACCCCTCTCAATACGGGCAAGACCGGCAGCGCAGCCATCAGAGCAGCGCTTTCGGACAAATGGGAAGAGATCGTCTGCTTCGGGCTGGATTCCGGGCTGGAAGAAGTCAGAAAAGCAAGCGAATGTGAAAAGCTGCTGGTCATTGCCCCATCGGGGATAAAGGCTGCAAGGCTCCTGGAGGAGCGGTTCGGAACGCCCTTTGAGGCCGGATACCCCATCTGCGGAGTGCCGGAGGGCGTCAGCGGAAAAGTGCTTGTCATCCATCAGCAGTTTTACGGTAATGCGCTGAGAGAAAAGCTGGAATCGCAAGGCTGTCAGGTCACAGTCGCAGGATTCTTTATGATGCTTGATGAATACAAGCGCAGCGGAGACGTTCATCTTGACAGGGAGAGCGATCTTACAGAGCTTATCGGCAGCGGCGGCTTTGACGCAGTGTTTGCTGATGAACGCTTCGGAAGGCTTCTGAAGGGCTTTGAAGGAAAGTTCTTCCCCTGCCCGCATTTCGCGGTCGGCGGGAAGCTGTATTAAAGGAAACAGAGAATGGTAACATATAATATACACGTTTACGGCATAGTCCAGGGGGTCGGGTTCAGACCGTTCACAGCGGTTGCAGCACGCCGCTTCGGGATAAAGGGCACTGTCGCCAACAAGGGCTCCTATGTCGAGATAATCGCTCAGGGAGAGCCCGGAGATGTTGCACGGTTTGCCGAAGAGATAAAAGACCGCCCCCCGGACAGAGCAGTCATACTTGGGCTGGACGAGCTGGAGCTCCCGGAGGCGGAGCCCTTCGGCAGCTTCGAGATAATCGAGAGCGAGAAGGAATACGGAGACATCTTCGTATCGCCGGATATAGCTACCTGCGACAACTGCCGCAGAGAGCTCTTCGACAAAAACGACAGAAGATATCTTCATCCTTTTATTAACTGCACTCAATGCGGCCCCAGGCTGACGATCCTTGATTCGATGCCCTACGACCGGGAGCGGACCAGCATGAAGAGCTTTCCGATGTGCGATAAATGCGCTTCGGAGTATCATGACCCGGCTACCCGCCGCTACGATGCTCAGCCTGTCTGCTGTAACGACTGCGGCCCCGAGGTCTATATCATCGGTGAGGACACCCGGGGTCTTGAAGCTATAACCAAAGCCAGAAAAAGCATCATGGAGGGCAGGATAGTTGCGGTCAAAGGCATAGGCGGCTTCCACCTCTGCTGCGATGCCAAAAATGAGGCGGCGGTCATGCGGCTGAGAGAGCTGAAGCACCGCCCGATGAAACCTTTTGCAGTAATGATGCGGGATATGGAGACAGTAAGGCGGGAATGTGCTCCCGAAGAGGGGCAGGAGCAGTATCTCACAGGCTGGCAGAAGCCTATAATGCTCCTTGAAAAGCGGCCGCAGCAGACTATATCCCCGATGATAGCTCCGGACAATACTACTGTAGGGGTAATGCTGCCCTATGCACCGGTGCAGATGCTGCTCTTCGATCTCCCCGACGGCCTCGCTATGACGGATTGCCTTGTCATGACCAGCGGGAATGTCCGGGGAGCGCCTATCTGCCGAGATGACGAGAGCGCGGTCAGAGAGATCGGTCCGTTCTGCGATCTTATCCTTTCGCATAACAGAAAGATACTTATCCGCGCCGACGACTCTGTCTGCGACTGGCTTTTCGGAAAGCCCTATATGATAAGGCGCTCACGGGGCTTTGCTCCGCTGCCGGTGATGCTCTCGGCAGATTCGGAGCGGCAGGCAGCCGCCATAGGCGGTGAGCTGAAAAACAGCTTCTGTGTCGCAAGGAACGGTATGCTGTATCTATCACCGTATATTGGCGATATGGCTGACCTGAGAACTCTCCGGGCGCTGGACGAATCACTGGACAGGATGCTGGATATGCTTGAATGTCAGCCGCAGACGATCGTCTGCGATACACACCCGATGTATAATACCGTCAGCTTCGCGGAAGAATGGGCGGATAAACGAGGGCTGCCTCTTGTAAAGATACAGCACCATTACGCCCATATCCTTTCCTGCATGGCGGAGAACGACCGGCAGGGCGAAGTCATCGGCCTCAGTATGGACGGAACCGGCTACGGCGACGACGGCACGATCTGGGGAGGAGAGCTGCTGCGCTGCGGATGGGACGGATACGAGCGCCTCGGCAGCGTAAAGCCTTTCAGGCAGACAGGCGGAGACCTTTCCGCAAAAGAGGGTTGGAGGATAGCTGTCCAGCTCATAAGAGACAGCTTCGGAGAAGAAGCCGGGGAGGTCTGCCGGAGGCTGGGGCTTTGCAGCGAGACAGAGTTCCGCGTGCAGTCGGCTATGGCGGACAAGGGGCTCAACACCGTACGCTCCACAAGCTGCGGAAGGCTCTTCGATGCAGTCTCGGCTATACTCGGCATCAGAAGAGCATCCACCTTTGAGGGCGAGGCTTCGACCGCACTGATGTATCATGCACAGCTTTTTGAAAAGAGATCGCCCCGGTATGCTTTCACATATACCGGCGATCTGATCTGTACCGGCAAGGGCTATGTTTCTCTGGAGACCACCAGGCTTGTTGAATATCTTGCAAATGGATATCTGATATCAGGTGATACGGACAGGCTGGCCTATGAATTCCATTATATGCTGAGCGAAATGCTGATTGCTGCCTGCCAGTATATCAGGGAGAAGACCGGCCTTGACACTGCGGCGCTCAGCGGGGGAGTTTTCCAGAACAGGCTCCTGACCCGGCTGACAAAAGAGGGGCTGGAGAAAAAAGGGTTCAAGGTGCTGCTGCACAGCCTTGTTCCGCCTAACGACGGCGGCATAGCTCTGGGGCAGGCAGCCTATGCGATGCACATCAAATAATGTGACGTTTTTGCAGCTCATTCGGAAAAAACAGTGAGGTGACGGATAATGGTGATAGAGCACACCGCGCTCTATGTCAGTGAGCTTGAGACAGCGAGGGATTTCTTCGTAAAATATTTCGGCGCAGTGTCAAACGACGGCTATCACAACCAAAAGACGGGCTTCCGCTCGTATTTCCTGACCTTTGAGGGAGGTTCCCGCCTTGAGATAATGACCCGCCCGGACATCACCCGGCAGGACAAGCCGCCGTACCGCACAGGCTGGGCACATATCGCCTTTTCTGCCGGGAGCAGGGAAGCGGTGGACGAGCTGACAGAGCGTCTTCGTGCGGACGGATACAAAATAGTAAGCAAGCCCCGCATCACCGGAGACGGCTATTACGAAAGCTGCGCCGCCGACAGCGAGGGCAACAGAATAGAGATCACAGAGTAATTCAGGAGGTATTTATCATGTGTGTAGGTTTATCCGCAAAGGTAGTAAGCATCAAGGAAGACACCGCGGTCATTGACGCGGGGGGAGCTCAGAGAGAGATCAGCGCCGGAGTGCTTGATGATCTGGAGCCCGGAGATTATGTTATGGTACACGCCGGAGTCGCCATCGCTAAGATAACTGAGAGCGATGAAGACGAGGCTGCCGACGTTATGGGAGATATCTTATGAACGAACAGATGAAACGCGCCCGGGAAATAATAACCGGCTACAAGGGCAGACCTCTGCGCATAATGGAGGTCTGCGGAACACATACCCACGAGATATTCCGCCTCGGGATAAGAAAGCTCGTCCCGGAGGGGATAGATATAATCTCAGGCCCCGGCTGCCCTGTCTGCGTTACAGCGGTCGGCTTCATCGACGAGGCCTGCTGGCTGGCGCTGGAAAAGGGCTGCACTGTCTGCACCTTCGGAGATCTCATCAAAGTCCCCGGGACAGAGCAGAGCCTGGCGGGGGCAAGATCCAAGGGCGCAAAGATACGCCCGGTATATTCGCCGCTGGATGCTGTCGAGCTGGCAAAGGAAAACCCGGAGGAACAGGTAGTGTTCCTGGCTGTCGGCTTTGAGACAACGACCCCTTCGGCCTGCCTTGCAGTAAAGAAGGCAGCGGAGCTGGGGCTTGAGAACTTCTCTCTGCTCACAGCCAATAAGACTATGCCTAATGCTTATAATGCGCTGGTCGGCAGTGCAGATGCTTTCATCTATCCCGGACACGTAAACGCCATCACAGGCAACTCCGCCTGCATAAAGCTCTGCGAGGAAAAGGGTGTTTCGGGAGTAGTTGCGGGATTTACCGCCAGCGAGCTGATGACCGCGCTTGCTGTCTGCATAAAGCTGCTGGGAGAGGGCAGGCCCTTCTTCCGCAACTGTTATCCCAGAGTCGTAAAGGATGAGGGAAACCCCGCAGCCATAAAGCTGATGGATGAGGTAATGGAGCCATGCGACAGCGAGTGGCGCGGTCTGGGAGTAATACCCATGTCCGGTATGAAGCTGAGAGACCGGTATGCCGGATTCGATTCCCGGATAAAGTATTCTATGCCGGAGATCACCGGGCGGCCTAATCCTGCCTGCCGGTGCGGAGATGTCCTGCAGGGCAAGTGCAAGCCCTCGGATTGCAAAGTGTTCGGCAAGGTCTGCACTCCGCTGCACCCCATAGGAGCCTGTATGGTCTCCGACGAGGGAGCCTGCTCGGCATACTACCAGTATTCCGGCTTGGTCTGATCGGAGAGATACACAGCAGGCCTTTGATAATAAGGAAAGAAACGATCGGAGGAATAAACAATGAGTGAAAACACAGTTACCCTGGCACACGGTGCAGGAGGAAAACAGACAAGCGAGCTTATAGATAAGGTGTTCAAGGCGCATTTCCAGAACCCGGAGTTCACCGCCGATGATGCGGCAGTGCTCCCCAGGCCTCAGGGCAGGATCGCTATGACTACCGACGGCTTCATAGTCTCCCCCTGGAAGTTCAACGGGGGCAATATCGGTAAGCTCTCTATTTGCGGGACGGTAAACGATCTCTCCTGCATGGGGGCAAAGCCTCTCTATATGACCTGCGCCTTTGTCATCGAGGAGGGCTTCCCGCTGGAGAGCCTTGAGGAGATCGCCGCCGCTATGGAGAAGACCGCCGCCGAGGTCGGGGTCAGGATCGTAGCCGGAGATACCAAAGTCGCCGGGAAGGGGCAGGTGGATAAGGTCTTTATAACCACAACAGGTGTAGGGGAGATACAGGAGGGCGCCGATACCTCCGGTAAGTACGCGAGACCCGGAGATGCGGTTATCGTAACAGGAGATGTCGGCAGGCATGGCTGCACTATCCTCATAGCAAGAGACGAGTACGGAATAGGCTCGGATGTGGATACCGACTGCGCTCCGCTCTGGGGAGCTGTCGAGTCGATGCTGGGAGTAACTAAGGATATACACGTTATCAGAGATGCCACAAGAGGCGGAGTCGGAACGGTCCTTTATGAGATCGCTGAGCAGAGCGGTGTCGGAGTAGCGCTGGACAGCACAGCTATCCCTGTGGATGACAGAGTCAGGGGAGTCTGCGGGATGCTGGGGCTGGAGCCCCTCTATCTCGCCTGCGAGGGAAGACTGGTTGTAGTTGCGCCGCAGGATAAGGCTGAGGCAATAGTCGCTGAGCTCAGGCGTGGGAAGTATACCTCGAATGCTGCTGTCATCGGCAGGATAACCGAAGAGAACAAGGGCAGAGTCATTCTCGAGACCGAGATCGGTACGCAGACTATCCTGCCGCAGCCAAAGGGCGAGCTCCTTCCGAGGATCTGCTGAGAAACAGTTTAACCAGAATGGTGAATGACAGGGGCACCGAAGAGTGGTATCATAGATACAGACGGGAAAGATAAAACGCTTCGGATCTCTGTCAGATCATCAGCAAGCGCTGTGCCCGTTTTGTCAGGATAAACGAAAACACTCAATAGAAAATGGAGGCTGGCGTATGAATCTTTATATGAAACAGAAAGTATTTTCCTGGAGGGCTAAATTCTCCATTACCGACGAAAACGGTGAGCCGCAGTATTATGCACAGGGCGAGCTGATCTCGCTGGGAAGAAATCTCCATATCTACGATGCAAATATGAATGAGGTCGCTGAGGTGCGTCAGAAGCTGACTTCGCTCATCTCGCTCTACCGCATTTTTGTCGGCATGATGGATCTGGGCGAGATCAAGATCAAGACCAGCTTTCTGAAAGCCAAGTATGAGCTGACAGGCCTCGGCTGGATCATAACCAGCACCACATTCCAGCGCAGCCATACCATAACCGATAAAAACGGAAAAGTGATCGGCGCTATGCACAAGAAGTTGATGTCCTGGGGAGACTGCTATGAGATCGAGGTCGAGGATCCGGAGAATACCCTCGCTGTCGTCGCTGTCGTTGTAGCCATCAACGCTATACACTGCGATGAAAGGGAAGAAAACAACCTTTCCTACGATGACGATTGAGGCAGGAATAAAAATTGATCTCATTCGACCCTTCGGTCTGAAAAGGCCGGAGGGCGTTTGCTTCTTATTTTTTGTCATAGGCAACACCGCACGACCCGCGGCTAACGCCTCTGCACATCATCTGCTTGCCAGCTTTCCGTCATATTACCCAAATTCTCCTTGGCTTGCGTCAGCAAGCCTGCGTCAAATTTAGGCAATCTGACGAAAATCTGGACGGCGCATCTGATGCACAGGGGTCGTGCGGTGTTGCCCATAAAAAAATGAACGGCTCTTATAGTTCGTTGTTTTCTGATTCTATCGAAAACATACAAAACTGCATATATCTAATTGTTGTTTTTGCAAAATATTGTGCATTACTGTTAAATTCTATTGACAGATTGTAAAAATAATGTTATACTGATTATTGGCTAATTGTGTATTTTTTGCTTTGCCGGCAAAATGGTATTTTAGGAGGAAAGCACTATGGCGGAGACCAGATTCATCAAGACAGTTGTGTTCGGAGGCTACGATAAAGCCGATGTTGACAAGAGATTTGAATTCCTTTACTCGCAGTATTACGACATGAAAAATGCACTCAGAGAAGCTAAGCTGATGCTCAATAAGTATAAGGAAGGGAGCGATGCAGAGGCTGTGCATGAATCTGTCCTTGCCAATGAGAGAGCCAAGCTCTCGGAGTTCCAGGTAAAGAACGAGACCTTGACCGAAAAGCTCAAGGCTACCGACGACGATAACAAGAAAAAAGAAGCGGAGATCGCCGCCCTCAAAGAGAAGCTGGAGCAGACAGAGGCAGAGCTCAAGGATACCAAGAGCAAGCTCCAGGCAGCCTCCGGCAGCGGAGATGCCACTATGCTCACAACTGTTTTCACAGAAGCGCAGAAATCCGCAAATATGATAATCGAGACCGCTCAGAAGCAGGCCAGCGAAATGGATGCAGATTCCAAGAAGCTGGCCGAGAATATGGTAGCGGATGCGAACAATAAGGCTGCCAAGATCATCTTCGATGCGGAGACTCAGTCTGCAAAGCTGATCGCAGACGCCGAGAATATGTCGAATTCCATGCAGGTCGCTTCCGGTAATATGAAGGCGACTATGCTTACTGATATGGAGAATATCAGCTCGGAGATCGAAAGGCTCCGCACTCTGCTGGATGAGTTCGGCAAGACCGGGACAAAGATCCTCGACGATTCTTCAAAGCTGCTGGATGAGAGCAAGAAGGAGCTCACCGCCGGCGGAGTCCCCACCTTTAAGGAACCAGTCATCAGAGAGCCCAAACTCCCGGAGGCGCCTGTATATGCCGAGATAGATAATACCTATATGACAGGTATTGACGAGAACGAGAGAAAGAAGAACGAAGAGCTGGATAAGCTCAAAGCTATGGCAGAGTCTCTCAGCGGATCGAAGGCCAAGGCGGCAGAGGAGCCCAAGAAGGAAGAGGAGCCAAAGAAGGAAGAAGAGCCCAAGAAGGCTGATGCTCCCGCAGCCGGCGGCCTTGCCGATATCCTCAAGAAAGCAAAATCCATAAAGTAAGTTAACGATACATTCCCGGAGGAGTTGTTATATTATGAGCACAGAGATCATTATTGTAAAACCCGATAAGTGCGTCGGGTGTAATTCCTGCGTCAGGACCTGCCCTGCACCTGAGGCGAACATCACCAAGATGCTCGATGACGGAAGATTTGTAACTACCGTCAACCCGGATAAGTGCATAGCCTGCGGCGAGTGCGTAAGGAACTG
>CAMNNQ010000150.1 GCA_946545645.1 uncultured Clostridia bacterium
CAATTTTCAAGATGCTGTTTCTGTCATTTCCGACAGCTTTATTATTCTATCACATTATCTCCCCTTTGTCAAGCGGTTTTTTTAGGTTTTCTCAATTGTCCATCTATCGCAAACTTTTGTCGTTGCGCTTTGTGCACTTTGACCATCGGCTGTAAAAAAACAAAAAACGGAGACCCAAACTCAGGGCCTCCGCGTGCTAATTATTCACTTATATCCGGTACATATTCCTCGTTTGCGATAACAAAATCCAGCACTCTCCCGTAGAAGGCAGAGGGATCCATAAGTATCTTCGATTTGATAAATTCCGCCTGTTCCTTATCGGGGGCGAAAAGTGACAGATCCATCAGCTTGATATCCCCGTCCTCGCAGACACATCTTACAGAATACCCTTTATCGAGCTTCCTGATCTCAAATCGCATTTCCTGCTCGGCGCGCAGCTTTGCAAAGAGCCGCAATCCGGCAGCATATATCCTATCCCGGACGCTTTTTGTAACGAGCTCCTTATTAAAACTGTTAGCTCCTTCTTTTCCGGATTCGGTAAGTACTATATATTCCGTCCCTTCCCGCTCTTCCAGAGCCAGCGTCCCGTTTTTGAGCATCTGCTCCTTGGCCTCAACGAACAGAAAATACGATACGACTCCGTCTCCGGTGAAGATCTCGAGAAGCTGAGAGGGTGTTACCGGGCGGTCGATCTTATTGAGAAAATACGCGAGCAGGATCTTGACCTCAAAGACGTTGACCGGATTGAAAGCGTCAGTCGGGATCGTATACGAGCTGGCCAACTCCAGGCCTCCTTTTCGGTCAGAAATTCGGATAATCGAGCATATGGTTCAGCAGGGCAATATTAACAGCCGCTTCAACGCAGGGAACTGCTCTCGGAACGACACACGGGTCGTGCCTGCCCTTTATTGCGATAGTTTCGTTTTTGAGAGCCGAATAATCCACAGTTTCCTGGGGCTTGGCAATAGACGGAGTCGGCTTGAAGGCGACTCTCAGAGTTATAGGCATACCGGAAGAGATCCCTCCGAGGATGCCTCCGTGGAAATTCGTCCTTGTTACGACGTGTCCCTGCTCGTTGACATAGAACTCATCGTTATTCTCGCTGCCCAGCATTTTAGCAGCATTGAATCCTGCGCCGAATTCCAGCCCCTTAACAGCCGGTATACCGAAGATGAGCTGTGCAATGGAATTCTCAAGGCCGTCAAAGATCGGTGAACCGATGCCTGCGGGAACATTTATTGCGATGCACTCGACAACTCCGCCGACGCTGTCCTGATTTTCTCTTGCCTTAGCGATATCGTTTATCATCATTCTGCCCTTGCGCTCGGAAAGAGTCGGGAAGTCCTTGCTTCTGAGAGTGATAATATCGTCTCTTGTAGTCCTGATCGGATCGAAGCTCTCGTCCTTGATCTTATGTATCTCTGCGATATGAGCGCCGACATAGATCCCGCGTCTTTCCAGTATCTGCCCTGCAACAGCTCCAGCAAAGCAGAGGGGAGCCGTAAGCCTGCCGGAGAAATGGCCTCCGCCTCTCGGGTCGGAGAAGCCCCGGTATCTGAGGGCGCCGGTATAATCGGCGTGCCCCGGGCGTGCGAGTTTAGAGAGCTTGACATAATCAGTCGAATGCTGGTCCGTGTTTGCGATAAAAGCGCACAGCGGTGTGCCTGTGGTCTTGCCGTTGAAATAGCCCGACATGATCTGAGGCATATCCTTTTCTCTGCGCTGAGTCGAGGTCTGATCCCTCTTGGGAGCCCTTCTTGCCATGAACTGCATCAGCTTGTCCATATCTATGCTCTCCCCCGGGGGAACATTATCCATGCACACGCCTATAGCCGGCCCGTGGCTCTCTCCGAATACGGAAAATGATATTCTGTCGCTCCATGTTGATGACATATCCTATCCTCGCTTCCAATGCTGATTTTACTGCGGCCGGAGGTCATCTCCAGACCCCTCTGCCGCCTTCAAAGTAATCTTCGATCATTCTTTTATGCTTCTGACTGAAGATCTCCGGGAGCTCGTCCTTTGAGAACCATCCCAGCGAGATCGTCTCTTCGTTGCCCTCTGTCTCGGCTCCGCCTGTGATATGCGAAACGAAGATGACAGTAACGCACTGTATCTCGTCGCCGTTCCTGAGCTTTGTTGAGCCCTTGGAATAGACTCCCAGCAGATATTCGATCTCGGCGGTCAGCCCGGTCTCCTCCATAAGCTCGCGGTGTGCTGTTTCCTCGACGGACTCCTCCAGCTCGCATATACCGCCCGAGAGCCCCCAGAGCCCGCAGTCTCTGCGCTGCTGAAGGAGGATCTCTCCCTTTTCGTTATGGACGATCATCCCGGCCGCGACAAGAAATATCTTGCTGTGCCCGACCATATTTCTTATATAAGTAACATAGTCCATAGCCTCGACCTCTTACTCCTTGATGCACCCTCCGAGAGATGCGTAGACATCCCAGAAAGTCGGATAGCTCTTGGCGACGCACTCTGCGCCCTTTACATTAAGCGGCTCTGTGCATCTCGTCGCTGCTATCGCCATAGCCATAGCGATACGGTGATCATTGAAGCTGTCGATCTCTCCGCCTCTCAGCTCACCGACGCCCTTGATCACAAGCAGATCATCATACGCCCTGACATCGCCGCCGACAGCGTTAAGGCATTTTGATATAGCCTCCAGCCTGTCAGATTCCTTTATCCTCAGTCTTGCAACATTGGTAAGGCGGCTTTCGCCCCGGCAGAAGCTGGCAAGGACGGCAAGTATCGGCACAAGATCGGGTATATCCGAGCAATCGAGCTCAAAGCTGCTAAGGGTGCTACTATTATTATACACTATCTCTCTGCAAATTTCAAGGATTTTTTTATCCCCCTGAGCAGAGTTTACATTAAGTCCATTTATCTTTATTTCGCTGCCCAGAGAATTGGCGACTTCAAAGAATGCCGCCTGCGACCAATCCCCCTCAACGGCGCAGTTGCAGGGAGCAAGCGCCTTCCTTCCGCTGACGGCAAAACCGTCCCCGGTCTCAGTGACAGTGCAGCCGAATCCTGCAAGGCAGGCGGCGGTCAGATCCACATAAGGCCTGCTCTCAAGGTGCGAGGTCAATACGATCCTGCTCTCTCCCTCGACAACAGACAGCGCCAGCAGCAGACCTGTGATGAACTGGGAGCTTATGTCACCCCCGATGCGGTATTCCCCGGCTTCCAGCTTTCCCGAAACGGTAAAAGGCATAGTCCCGTTATAGTCAAAGCTGACTCCGTGTTTAGGGAGCTCCTCCAGATAAGGAGTTATGGGGCGCTCCGGCAGCTTTCCGCGGCCGATGAAGGTAGTCCTGACACCCAGCGCCGCTGCGACAGGTATAAGAAATCTCAGAGTCGAGCCGCTCTCGCCGCAGTCGATGACAGCCTCAGCGGGGGGCTTTTCGATCCCGCAGATCCGGGCTGTGCTTCCCTCGCAGATCATTTTTCCGGCACCCAGCGCTGCCATGGCTTTCATCGTAGCCTCAATGTCCTTGGAAATATATATATTATCCACCACCGACTCGCCCTCAGCAAGGGCAGCGGCGATCACTTTTCTGTGCGCGTCGCTCTTCGAGCTCGGAATATCCGCCTCACCTTTCAGACGGCGGGGGTAAATGGTAATATTCAACGTCTATCACCTCGTATACTTCCCTGTATAGATTTATCCCTTTGAGATACAGCATCTGCCAGCCTGCAAAATGCTGATTGTGAGTAGTCGTTTCAAGGCTGTCAAAAGCCATGAAGATGCTCTTTCTGTCCCGGTCCATTATGTATTCCGGCTTCCACCATTCCTTGGCGCCGGATTCATATCCCGCTACCAGCTCATCCTGCCATTTTGTGAAACGCTCGCCGTCGCCCTTCATGAGCCAGATATTCCAGCCTGCCAGCAGTACAAGCGCCGACATCAGCCCCGCGATAGCTCTGTCGGTCAGTTTTTTCCTGCCTTCCCGGAAGCTCTCATTTTCGCAGAGATGGAGATACAGCGTCGCCGCAGCCGCGACCAGCCCGATGAGTGCGATCATCATTCCCGTAAAGGTCGCCCTCTGGAATCTGCGGCTCTCCAGCGAGAGCGCCATGACTCCCGCAAATCCGGCAACAAAATACCTGTTCGCACAAACGACTCCGGTAAATCTCTTCCCTTTTTTCTTTACATCGACAAGCACTATCTTGGCAATAAATACAGGCAGCAGCCAGATATTCTTATGAATATACATCAGGAAATACAGCCCCAGCAGGACAAAGAACCTTCCCGGCCCGGAGATCCCGGCGCCGACGTCCTCGCTTATCCTGACAGCGTTTCCCGGCGCTGCCAGCAGCAGGCTCGTCCCGATGACAGCGAAAGACACAGGCAAAAGAGCCAGCCGGTATTCTCTCAGCCTCTTTTCAGACAGAGCCGGCAGCAGCCTTGCCGCTATGAAAACGATCATAAGCCCGCCGTTGACTTCATTGGTCGTAGCTGAAACAAAGACTGCCAGCGAAGTAAAGAAAGCTCTTACCAATGTGGGCTTATCCAGCAGACGGTCTATGAGCATCAATGCAGCGACCAGCAGCACACTCATCCACAGATAGTTCACCGAGCCCGCTCTCCAGAGGACATTATCTCCGAAGCGGGGCAGCATGAACAGCATCGCCAGATACATACACGGCAGCAGAACAGGCAGCTTGTCAGGATCCTTCCCTTTTACGGCGATCCGGTATGCCAGATACCCCAGCAGCGTGAACATCAGCGGGTTAAGTACATAGTAGATGCTGTCGCTGATGCTGAACATCAGAAACAGCATAAAATGGCTCAGCACTCTTCCGCCGCTGAAATTATAATAATTTTTCGTCGAGGTCAGCACCTCTTCAAAGGTGTCCAGCCTGTTCTCGACAGGGTTCATCCCTATGCTCTGGAAAACATAATGGAAATGATAATCGTCCGAAAGCAGAGGGCAAAGAATGGTCATAATAAGCAGCATAACGAATACCGCCGCCATTGAGACGATATTTATGACCCTGCGCTTATTGAAAAATGAGCTTCCCGTCATTCTGCGATCTTCTCCAGAACAGCCGCTATCTCCGATTCGGATACCGGCCTCCCGTAGTTATTCTCCGAAAACTGCATTACGTCTCCGATCTCCTTCTGAAAAACGAATCTGAGCCTGCTGTCACGCACTTTTTTATCTGTATACAGCTTTTTCAGCAGCTCAGGTATCTGAATATACCCCGGGACCCTTATCGGAAGCCCTGCATTTTGCAGCAGCCTCTCGAGTCTCCCCACATTTTCCTTACTTATAAAGCCCAGCTCCTGTCCGAGTCTGGCCTGGGCTACCAGGCCGATAGACACAGCTTCGCCGTGCAGCAGCCTGTAATCCGAGCAGGTCTCTATCGCTCTTCCGACGGTATGCCCGAGATTGAGGATCTCTCTCAGGCCGCTTTCCCGCTCGTCCTTCATAACGACGCTGTATTTGATCCCGCAGTTCTTTTCCGCTATATACTCGCAAGGCTCGGCCTTGTTTTCCAGGATCTCCGCGATATGCTCCTCAAGGTAGGAGAACATCTCCTCATCTCCGAGGCAGGCGTGCTTTACAGTTTCGGCCAGGCCGCTGGAGAGCTCGCGTTTCGGCAGAGTTTTCCAGCACTCGATATCGATATACACCTTTTTCGGCTGATTGAACATCCCGATGAGGTTGGTTGCCAGCGGTGTATCGACAGCTGTCTTACCGCCTACGGAAGCATCAGCGGCAGCCAGCAGAGTAGTAGCATAATTTACGAAAGGGACTCCTCTGCCGAATGTTCCGGCAGTAAAGCCTGCGAGGTCAGTAACTACGCCCCCGCCGACAGCGACAACAGCGCAATCTCGGCGAAAGCCTTTTTCCAGCATAGAATCCTCAAGAAATTCCTTCATTTCTCTTGTCTTACTTTTCTCGCCCGCCGGGATGACGAACATTTCCGCAGAAAAACCTGCCTCAGTGAGCATAGCAGTGATACTGCCGGCATAGAGCTCTTTGACATTAGAGTCTGTAATGACAGCCAATCTTTTCCTCTTTCCCAAGAGTCCGTTCTTCAGATCGGAAACAAGTTTACTTTCGAGCTTCCTTCCGATCTCGATATCATAAGAATCGTCAACCGTTCTGACGAGTTCACACCGAAATTCCATATACTTTCCCCCATTCGGCTTCCATTATATCACATATCCCGTCCAATATCAACCCTTTTTAGCTCCGAACCACGTCGCTCCCTTCGGGCGGAACATTGACCTGTGATCTGAAAACTCCTTGACCAGGCAAAGCGGAGGGTGAAATGCGAATTAAAAAAGCTCGGGAAGAAGGACTTTCCGAGCTTTTGATTATAATCTTCTCAGAGATCAGACACCGTACTTGGCGGTGTTTACCTTGATGCCGACACCCATAGTGGAAGCGACAACAACGCTCTTGAGGTACTGACCCTTTGCAGCAGCCGGCTTAGCCTTAACGATAGCATCGAGGAGAGTGTTGAAGTTCTCTTCGAGCTTCTCAGCGCCAAAGGAAGCCTTGCCGATGGGGCAGTGGATGATATTGGTCTTGTCGAGACGATACTCGATCTTACCGGCCTTAGCGTCGGTAACAGCCTTGGCAACGTCAGGAGTAACAGTACCGGCCTTGGGGTTCGGCATAAGGCCGCGGGGTCCGAGGACCTTACCGAGACGGCCGACAACGCCCATCATATCAGGCGATGCAACAACAACGTCAAACTCCATCCAGTTTTCCTTCATGATCTTGTCAACAAGATCCATACCGCCGACATACTCAGCGCCGGCAGCCTTAGCTGCGTCGAACTTATCTTCCTTGCAGAATACGAGAACTCTTACGCTCTTACCTGTTCCGTTGGGAAGAACAACAGCGCCTCTTACCTGCTGGTCAGCATGACGGGAGTCAACGCCCAAACGGATATGCGCTTCGATAGTTTCGTCAAACTTTGCCTTTGCGCCCTTAGCCGCGAGATCGAGAGCTTCAGGAGCATCATAGAGCTTAGCTCTGTCGATGAGCTTAGCTGCATCAACATACTTCTTGCCGTGTTTCATTCTATTCTCCTCCTTTAGTCTACGACTGTTACGCCCATCGAGCGGCAGGTGCCGGCGATCATGCTCATTGCGCTCTCGATGCTTGCAGCATTGAGGTCGGGCATTTTCTGCTCAGCGATCTTCTGGACCTGCTCTTTGGTGATAGTAGCGACCTTAGTCTTGTTAGGCGTACCGGAACCGGACTCGATCTTGCAAGCCTTCTTGATAAGAACGGCTGCGGGAGGAGTCTTGGTGATGAATGTGAATGAACGGTCAGCATAAACTGTGATAACAACAGGGATGATAAGACCGATATCGTTCTTTGTTCTCTCGTTGAAATCCTTTGTGAATGCCATGATGTTAACGCCGTGCTGTCCGAGTGCAGGACCTACCGGCGGTGCAGGAGTTGCCTTTCCTGCGGGGATCTGCAGCTTGATGTAGCCTACTACTTTCTGTGCCATCTTTCGCACCTCCATAATTTGTGGTAAGGCGAGCCTCGATGGGCTCTCCCACTCTTTTGAAGCGATGACATTAAGACTTCCGCGTTATTTCCAGCGGACAAGCCTCTTATATCAACTTTATGCTTCTAAATAACGTATGATTTTTGCCCGATAAACGAGCGGTCATTCCGCAGCTCTGATATCGGATGCGGGGATCTTGACGGGAGTCGGTCTGCCGAGCATTGAAACGATGATCTCAACCTGTGCGTTTTCTTCATCGACGCTTGCGACTTCTCCTGAATAGCCCTCGAACATACCGGATACAACGTCAACTCTGTCGCCGACCGCGAATGTGATCTTCGCCTGAGCCGTTTTGGTCTCGCCTGTCTCGATACCGAGAAAAGCGACTTCCTTATCGGTCAGCGGAACGGGCTTTGAAGCGGGGCCGACAAATCCGGTAACGCCTCTTGTGTTCCTGACGATATACCACGAATCGTTAGTAACGACCATTTTGACGAGCACATAGCTGGGGAACAGCTTTCTTTCCGCCTCGACGGTCTTATTATCCTTTTCCTCGGTATAGGATTCCATAGGTATCCTTACCTCGCAGATAAGATCCTCGAGCTTACGGTTCTTGACGACCTTTTCGATGTTCTGTTTAACATTGTTCTCGTAGCCTGAATATGTGTGGATAACATACCACTTAGCCTCTTCAGCCATTCTTAAACCTCCGTCCTGATCGTAAAGAACTTGTTTGATTAGCTGCCGATGCTAAGGAGCGCCTTGATTACGGCAGCAAGACCTGTGTCGATCGCAAAGAGGAAGAGACCCGTAACAGCCATAACTGTCATAACGACTCCGGTATTGTTAACGACCTGCTTCCTGCTCGGCCATACGACCTTCTTGATCTCGGAACGCATATCCCGAAAATACTTTTTCAGGCCGCCCTTTTTCTTCTCGGCCTTCTTGGCAGCCTTTGCGGCTTCCTTTGCAGCCTTGGGGTCAGTTTCCTTTTTAGCCATACTGAACCTCCTCGGACTTACTTGGTCTCTTTGTGAAGAGTGTGCTTCTTGCAGAACTTGCAATACTTGTTCATTTCAAGCCTGTCAGGGTCATTCTTCTTGTTCTTCTTGGTGTTGTAGTTTCTCTGCTTGCACTCTGTGCACGCGAGTGTGATCTTAACTCTCATTTTCGGCACCTCCTGACGAAATTTGCGCTTTGCCGACTTGCAAAGCGGCTCTGCCTCCCTCACGAATGAGGTCAACTTATGATCTGCGGCATTTCCGGCTGCACAGCTCCGAAAAAAGCGCGCAAAAAAATAGACCTCACAAAGAGGTACGTTTATTATATCATATATTCTTCTGTGTGTCAAGTGCTGAGATGAATATTTTGTAAATTTTCTCCCTGATGCTTCGGGTCTGTTCATTATTTACCGCTTGAAAGGCTTGCCTGATTCGTGTATAATACTATTATAATAGTGTACCGATGAGCCGAGCTTGCCCCGGTGCACTTGAAAAGGGATGATCTTATGAAAGCCAGGATTATAAAACAAGAGCGCCTTATCGCCGCCTATGGCCTGGACGGTTCAAAGCTGACCGTCCTTGCGTCTCTCTGCGAGCGAGAGGGCATTGCCCTCCGGGGCGTCGGGGCGCATGAATGTGACTGCACTGTCGGTTTTCTTTGCGGGCTTGGGAGCTTCTCCCCTGCATCTCCGGAGCCGGAACCTCCTGAGGCAGAGTGCCTGATCTTCTCGGGATTCGACCGCCGCAGCCTTTCGGAGACAGTGGATAAACTCTCACAGGAAGGGGTCAAAGTCCCGCTGAAGGCAGTCTGCACTCCTTCAAATCAGTCCTGGACACTTCGGGCGCTCCTCGGTGAGCTTGCCCGTGAGCACGAATACATGACCAGGAACGGAGGCCGAAGATGATGATCCCGGCTAAATACAAGGGCGTTATCTGCATAGTCGTCTCCGCCTTCTGCTTTGCTCTGATGGCGGTCTTTGTCCGGCTTTCAGGAGATCTTCCCACATTCCAGAAGACATTTTTCAGGAACTTCGTTGCACTGTTCCTGGCTTTTGGAGTACTGAAGAAGCAGCATATCTCGCTGCGCCCCGCCCATAAGAAAAACCTCATTCCCCTGACGATCCGCTCTCTCGGAGGAGTCCTCGGTATGCTGGGAAACTTCTACGCCATAGACAAGCTGGTGCTCTCAGATGCGCTGATGCTCAACAAGATGTCCCCCTTTTTCGCCATAGTTTTTTCCTTTATCTTCCTGAGCGAAAAGCTGACTCTTTTCCAGAGCGCCGCTGTCATCACCGCCTTTGCGGGCAGCCTTTTCATAATCAAGCCCAGCTTTTCAAATGTTGAGCTCGTTCCTGCTCTGGCCGGATTTCTCGGAGGTCTCGGTGCCGGGCTGGCCTACACCTGTGTCCGCTATCTTGGGCAGCACGGCGAAAAGGGGCCCTATATCGTCGCCTACTTTTCGGCATTTTCTTGCCTTTTCTGCCTGCCGCTGCTGATAATCTACTATCGCCCGATGTCTGCCGGGCAGTTGATGTGTCTGCTTGGCGCAGGAACAGCTGCCGCAGGAGGACAGTTCGCCATAACAGCCGCATATAGCTGTGCTCCCGCCCGGGAGATCTCCATCTACGATTACTCCCAGTTGATCTTCTCCACCGCTCTCGGCTTCTTTTTCTTTGGAGATATCCCCGACCGCTGGAGCTTTGCGGGATATGTCATCATAATCTCGATGGCGGTAGCAAATTTCATCTACAACAACCGCCGGCACGCTGCCTCGCAGGCCGCCGACCCGCCCAAAAACCAATAATAAAGAATATCGCGCCGGAGAGCGGTCTCTACGGCGCGATAATTATTGCTTTATCAGTGAGCGGCAGCGATAAATCTGTTCAGCTCGCCGAGATTCAGGCACTTCTCGACAGCGACTTCCTTTGTGATCTTCTTTTCCTTGACCAGTCTGGCAAGCTCGGAGTCCAGAGTCTGCATTCCGACGTTCTTACCGGTCTGCATAGCGGAGTTGATAAGGTGTACCTTATCGTCACGGATCATAGCCTTGATATTATCGGTCGCGTTCAGGATCTCGCAGCAAGCTACACGGCTGGTTCCGTCGAGTGTACGGCAGAGAGTCTGAGTGCAGATACCGACGAGAACAGAAGCAAGCTGTGTTCTGATCTGATGCTGCTGATGTGCGGGGAATACGTCGATGATACGGTCGATGGTAGAAGCGGCATCGGTGGTATGAAGTGTGCTCATAACAAGGTGTCCGGTTTCAGCGGCGGTAACGGCGGCTTCGATAGTCTCGAAGTCACGCATTTCTCCTACGAGGATGATATCCGGGTCCTCACGGAGGGCAGCACGGAGAGCCATTGAGAAGCTGGGAACATCGGGTCCGATCTCTCTCTGGTTTACCATACATCTCTTATGGGCGTGCATATACTCGATAGGGTCCTCGATAGTGATGATATGAGCGGATTTATGCAGATTAACGTGGTCGATCATAGCGGCCAGTGTTGTTGACTTACCTGAACCGGTAGGGCCTGTTACGAGAACGAGCCCACGGGGGCGCATAGCGAACTCTGCAAGAACAGGGGGCAGGTTAAGGTCTGTCAGGGTCGGGATATCGTTTCTAAGAAGTCGGATAGCGATAGCCGTGTTACCTCTCTGGCGATATACGTTTACACGGTGACGGAAGCCTCTGGTGGAAACGAAAGTAAAGTCCGTGTCGATATGATCCTTGATAGACTGGCGCTGCTTATCGGTACACATATCCTCGCAGATATGCAGGATATCGATCTCGGTCATATCCGGGTAGCTGGAGAGCTTTCTGAGGTTACCGCCCTGACGAACTATAGGGGGGATACCAACGGTGAAGTGCAAGTCCGAGCATCCGAGCGCTCTCGACTCATCAAGAATTTTGTTAATATCTACTGACATAAGATATTTACCTCCAATATAATTTTTTATTTTTGTATCGCCTTGGTGTTGCCCCCAAACGCAATACCGAAAAGCTTATTATACCGCGTAAGTTACACGGACGAGCTCGCCGATGGATGTAACACCCTCCTGAACGAGCTTGGAAACGTTGTCTCTCAGCAGCAGGCAGCCTTCCTGCTTGGCAAGCTCCTGTATCTGCTCGGACTTAGCTCCCGCAGAGATGATCTCCTTCATCTTTGGAGTCGCCAGAAGGATCTCATGGATAGCGGTTCTTCCCTTATATCCGCCGACACACTTCGGGCAGCCGCCCTTATGAGCCTGATATATCGGGACAGAATGATCTATCTGCATCAGCATATTATCCTCATCTGTAGACATGGTCATTTCCTTGCACTCATTGCAGAGGACCTTTGTAAGACGCTGTGCAACGACGCCGATAAGAGAGGTAGCTACCATGTAAGCATCGACGCCCATATCCACAAGACGGGTAACGGTAGAAGCCGCGTCGTTGGTATGAAGTGTCGAGAGAACAAGGTGCCCGGTGATAGCGGCTCTGATACCGATCTCGGCGGTCTCGGTATCACGCATCTCACCTATCATGATGATGTCAGGGTCCTGACGGAGGATAGATCTCAGCGCAGCACCGAAGGTCATTCCGGCCTTTTCATTTATCTGGCACTGGTTGATATTTGCGATCTTCTTTTCGACAGGGTCTTCGACCGTGATAACGTTGAGCTCCGGCTTGGCGATCTCGCCCAGCGCGGCATAAAGCGTGGTAGACTTACCGGAACCGGTAGGCCCTGTTACCAGAACGACTCCCTGCGGGACCTTCAGGCAGGACACGAATCTCTTATAGTTATAGTCGGTCATACCGAGATCCTGGATCTTTCTTACCGACTCATCGCCGGCAAGGATACGGAGAACGACCTTCTCGCCGTAGACCATAGGCAGGTTGGATACACGGAGGTCGATAGTTGTTCCGTCAACCACCTGCGACATACGTCCGTCCTGAGGGATACGCTTCTCTGCGATATTCATGCCCGAGAGGATCTTAAAACGAGTAACGAGAGAAACATGGAGAGCGGGGGACAGAGTCATGAGCTCAACGAGGTCGGAGTTGATACGTATCCTGATCCTTGTTATATCCTTGAAGGGCTCGATATGGATATCGGTCGCGTGCTGACGGTGGCTGTTCTCGACAATAGCGGTAGCCAGCTTAACGATAGGAGCATTTTCGATACGCTCCTCAGAGATATCCTTGAGATCTTCGAGGCTCTGCTCGCCTTCCTTTTCTTCTGTCGCATCCTTAGCGATAGATTCCGCCTGGCCCTCGGAATACATCTTACCGATAGCTCTGTTGATAGCGGATTTTGTTGAAAGAACAGGTGAGATGCTGCTGCCTGTGATAGCACGCAGGTCTTCAAAGATGTAGAAGTTTACAGGGTCATTTGTGGCGACTGTAAGCCTCTTTCCGAGCTTCTTAACGGCGATAACGGTGTATTTCCTTGCTGTGCCTTCCGGGATGAGCTTAACGACATCCCTATCCAACTGGGCAGAATCAAGGTCTACGAACTCAACGTTAAGCCTTTCGGCAAGCACCTTGGTGAACTGGACATCGGACACAAAGCCCATTTCCATGATGACATCTCCGAAGAGCTTGCCCTTTGACTCCTTCTGTTTCTGGAGCACCTGCTGGAGCTGTTCATCGGTAATCATTCCCTTTTCAACAAGGTACTGTCCTATCGGTCCTGTTTTCATACTTCTTCTCCATTCTCCGCAGAAAAGATTTGCTTTCTTCCCGCCCCGCTGCGGACAGAGGGGAATTATGTATTTAGAGCCAAAAGCTCTTGTAATTATCGGAAAAGTGTGTTAAAATAGAAGAAACTTATTTTGGGAGGGTAAATCTTGGGTACTCAATACTATATTTATTATGCTGTGATCTACCTCTTTGTATTTCTCTTCGGAGCGGCTGTCGGGAGCTTCCTTAATGTCTGCATCTACCGCCTGCCCAAGGAGGAATCGCTTATCAAGCGCAACTCGCACTGTATGAGCTGCGGGACAGAGATCAAGCGCCGCGATCTGATCCCTATCGTAAGCTGGTGTCTGCTGAAGGGCAAATGCCGCGCCTGCGGAGCGAAGATCTCCCCGAGATACACAGTAGTCGAAGCACTGAACGCTCTGCTCTGGCTTTTTGTAGCCTACAAAGTCAACGTCCTTCTGCACCCGGTCAATTTCATCATTACTGCGCTGGTATTCTCTGCGCTGATCGTAGTTTTCTTTATGGACTGGGACACACAGCTCATCTCGACTTATGTAGTCATCTTCATCGGGCTGATGGGCATTCTATATTTCATCTTCAATCACGGAGACAGCGATCTTCCCATAAGCTCGCGCATCATCGGGACATTCATCGTAAGTATCCCTCTGCTGATCATCGAGCTGGCATCCAAGGGCAAGGCGATGGGCAGAGGCGATGTATATCTTATGGCAGCGGGAGGCTTTTTCCTGGGGATGCAGGGCATCCTGGTCGCGCTGGCCGTAGCCCTTATAACCGGCTCGGTAGCAGGTATCATAATAAAGCACCGCACAGAGAATTCCGTATTTGCATTCGGCCCCTGGCTCTCGCTGGGGATAGCTGTTGCAGCGCTTTACGGCGGTCAGATCGGAGACTGGTATATGACGTTCACCGGCCTCAACGAGACTCTCGCCTGACAAATAAGCGTTATAAAGCCGCTCCCTTTGCGGAGCGGTTATTTTTTGCCCTTACAGCGGGCATATTCACATCTTTGCTCAAAAAGTCCTCCCGGGCTGACACCCGAGGGGGCTTTTTCAGCAAGCGGCTCTTGCGAGCCGCCTGTGAAAGCTATAGATCAGATTACCTTGACTTCAGTTACGTTATAGGTCCCGCTCATTGAAGGCTTGAAATAGAAATCCTTTTCCGTGCCATTAGCGAAACTATTAAGGGTGAACTCAATTGTGATGGTATTTCCGGTGGAAGTAATGCTGCCAACAGAAGCATTGTCATAAGTGAGCGAACCCCACTTATCACCGGAAGCACCGGAGTTAGTAACATTAGATGCAGTAGTGATCACGATCTTATGATTTCCGCTCAGATTTTTGCCGGTTTTGTTTGAAAGAATAATTCTTACGCCCCAGTTGCCCTGCATTTCAGACTTAGCATCGCAGAATTTCTCATCTTCAACCTCGCCGCCGCCTGCGGCAGCCTTGGCCTCTTCCTGAGTATCGTAAAGAACTCCATTGTAATACCACTTATCGATCACTCCGCTGTTATGAACGAGATCGAACTCGTGGCCTTCTATGCTGATCTTGGTGTCGGCATAGATCTGGAATCTCTGCTTCTTCTCTGAAGCGTAAGCACCGCCCCAGATCGTCTGACCATTGGCAACGGTCTTTGACTGGGTGTCGTGAGGCTCGGAGAATACACCGGAGACGATGGTCATACCCTCTGCCGGAGGCTTCTGGATGTAGTTGATCTTAACTATCGTGAAGTCCGGAGGATAGAAGCCCATCTTCTGAGTAAAGGTCGGAACTGCTACATTGTAGATGTAGAGATCGTTCTTATCAGTATTGCCGGCCGGGATATCAACAGGCATACCGTTGATGGTCACTCTTGCATCATAGTAGAGGGTGAATTCCTTAGTTCCCTCGCAGCTTCCGACGCAGGTATCAACGCTGGTGTTATAGTCGACCTGAGTTCTTGCTCCGTCAATGGCGAAATCGGTAAAGCCTGTGCCTCTGGTAGTAGCAACACCGGAAATGGTGATCTTCGTTGCAGATGTACCCTCTCCGAAATGAACGCGAAGCGGGGTAGCATTTCCGAGGTTATAGGTAAGACCGATCATCGGCTCGCCGTTATGATCGTAGTAGAAGTAATACTCGTGAGTCTGTCCGTCCATAGGAACGGAAATCGGAGCAAGGTTGATCCTATCGGTGTTATACTGATCCTTCTTGTAAATATATGCATGATTGATCTGCAAAGGATTATTATTATCGTTCTTTTCCTTTGTGATAACATAGGTGTCAACACCGGTCTTGCTGACATTGCTGAAACTCTTATAATAAGTCTTGATTGTCTCGCTGTCATTCAGCTTGCAGAGTCTGTCGCTTGTATTAACGATTATATCGCCCTTGAAGTTGGCAAGATAAGTTACCTTGAGTGTTGTCTGAACGGTATCGGGAGGAACATCGTGATACTTGCCCTGGATAGTAACGTTGCTCTTGAGGGTACCTGTCAGACCGTCCCATCCGTCGAAGACGAACTTGGAAGTATCGTAGTTCGGGGTAATACCGCTTGTAGCAAGGGTCGAAAGGTCGGTGTTCTCGTCATAAAAATCCTTTTTGAGTGTAGAGCCGTCCTTATTGAGGAAAGTAACCGAATAGCGGTTTACCTTCTTATATCTCGCATAGAAAGCCACGCCCTCGCTTTTGATTTCGGAATCATCGGAAGAAACACCGGCCAGAGTGAACCAGCCTTCAAACTGCCATCTGTAACCCAGGGAATCATCGATGACCAGATACTTCTGATCTTCCTTATCACTCAGATTGCTGGGGGACGGAGCTGTATCTCCATCTTTTACATTCTTTTCAGTATTCTTCGTGCCGTTGGCATTGTAGTAAAGAACTTTATGAGTCACTACAGTCGAACTGCTTTCCGAAGAAGTGCTGGAAGTAGAAGAAGTGCTGGAGGTAGAAGAAGTGCTGGAGCTCTCAGAGTTGAGGTTTACATAGCTCGAGATGTTGGTAGCAAGAGCTGTTTCGGAAGCGGGAACAAAGAAGATATAGATCTTATCGTTGTTCTTCGTAAGGAGGCTGGTCTCGTCGATCTCGAAGGTAAACTGCGCTGCTCCGGAGTTTCCGCCCTTCTGGAGCTGCTCTCTGTTGTTGATGTTTACAAAATCGATGCCTTCGTTGTAGCTGTACTCCTTCTCGGTATCGACCTCATATCCGCCGTTGCGGAAAACCATTGGGTAGCCTCTGAACTGGAGCTTGATATAGGCGTTTCCGGCCTCGGTGCTGAACTCGCTGATAGAGAATCTGAAAGCGTCCTCAGCCCAGAGGGGAGCTCCCATTACAGGGACATTGTTTGAAATAGTGCCGTTTTCATAGGTTGCGATCTCGATAACACCGGTCGCGCCCTTCTTGGAGAAGCCTCTGACAGAAGTGCTGTCGAGGATATAGCAGTATTTATATGCTGCCGGGATCTCCGGGAAGTCACTCTCGGTATCATCAACCGATACGACTTTTACCTTTGTAGCGTAAGAAAGCTCGTTTGAGACCGCTCTTCCGACCTGTATTGCTACAGTCTCCTCATCCTTGAGGCTCTCGATCTTAGAAGCGATCCTGGAAGTAGGGGCTATTATCGACATGATAACTGTCATTATAATGCCCATAATAGCTATAACGACTATCAACTCGACAAGGGTAAAGCCTTTTTGAATCCTTTTCATAATTCTTTACCTCCTTACCAGGTATCGGGATATGTCGTATGAGCGCTAAGAACAGGTGTTACGCCTTCCTGGCCGATATCAATGTTTACCTTTCTGATATCGGACTTGATGCTGCCGACATTGACTACCGGCTCTACTACGAGTGCCGAGAGGATCGAGCCGGAAACAGCGGTAGTTGCCTCGATCTTGATATCTCCCTGCTGGAAGTTCTGAGTGCAGTAGCCGATACTTGCAGAGCCGTTTGCAGGGATAGTCTTGGTATAGGTCTGTCTTGTGTGGATATACTGTCTTCCAGTGCCCTCAAAGATGAAACCGTCCTTGATCTCGATGTCAATAGTGATCGGCTCCGAGAGGTTGTTGTTGACCGTAAAGGCATATTCGTTGTCGTTTACGCTGTTGATCGTAAGTCCGTTGAGGGAAGTGCTGTCGATAACGGTCTTCATTTTGAAATCGAAGTCGGCATTGAATTCGCCTTCCTGAGTCTCATAGACCTTGACATTGTTTATCGTCTTTACCGAATCCTGCGGAGGCGGTGTGAAGACGATGCTGTAATTGCCGGCATAGCCATTCGGCTTGACCTGATCGAGCTGATCGCTTGCCTTATTCTTGCGGCTGATGATGTTGGCCTCCGTCGCGAGCTCAACATCACGCATCTTGCTGCGGTTAGCGGTCTTGTTGGCAAATGCGATAACTGTAAGTATCGCACTTGCCATAACTGCAAAGATCGTCATAGAGACCAGTACCTCAACGAGAGTCATACCTTTTGAGAGCTTTCTGTTTTTAGTTTTCATATTAACTCCCTCCTCGGTTTACTTATGTTTAATATAGTACTGGAAATTGAGCGAACCGGTCTTGCTGCTTGCATCTGTAAGGAATGCATGGAGGAGCGAGCCCTCTTCAAGCTCAGCAAAACGCGAAGCCTGAGTCTTGTTGGACGCACCGCCCATGGTGTCGTAATTTGCTACCTTGATCTGGCCTATTACTCTGTCGCCCTTATTGACATCGTTGATAAGTGTCGATTTCGGGCCATAGAATACGGCATGATAGTTGGAGGGGAATCTGCCGATGCTGATAGTTGAATTATCGGGCATCAGATAGATGATATTGGTAACAGCATCTATATTGTTGAAGGTCTGAGTATCAAACGTGCTGGCGAAATCATAGGTGCAGACAGCGGTCTGATTGTTCTGGCGGTCAACTTCGAGAGCATATCTGGGCGAACCGGTGTACTTTGTGCCGTCGGCGTTTAATCCGGTGTAGAATGTGCTGGCGACCTTCTTGCCTGCATCGGAAGCATAGTTCGTACCTGTGCTCCACTTATAGAATACGAAGTAGCAATGATGCTTGTTGCTGGGGTTATTGACTCTGAAGGAGCACTCCTGAGCGATAGCAGAAGAGGAATCAGTCATAGGCAGGAGGATCCAGATATCTGTATCCTGCACCTCGATAGAGAAGCTGGCCTTTGTCTTGACCTGTGTCTCGGTAAGACGGCAGCTCTTATAGATCTTATGGATACCGTTCTGGAGATTGCCGTCACTAGTATACTCGGGGCATACCTTCTTCTTGGTGGAGCCGGAGGTATACTCGCTGTCAAGAGTATATTTGAGAGCTGTCTCAAAGTTCTTTCTGAAACCCTTGGTCTTCTCCTCGTCGGGGTCTGTGAAGATCGAAGTAACGGAAGGATAGGTGCTGGGCTTGGAGATCGTCGGAGAATCGTTCTGGCCGGGCTTGTAAAGGCCGGGAGCGTAGTCCATCGAAGGCTGTATAGATCTGTCGTCGGTGGGGAGCTTTGTGATGATCTTCTGAGCAGCACCGGAAGCGTTTTTGATAGTACCCGAAACAGTACCGGAGCAGTATACCTTTCCGGTAACGATCAGCTCTTTATCAAGAACATAGATGTTTCCGTCTACAACGAGGTCTCCGTGGATGGTAGCGTTGCCGCCGCTCTTGACGTTTATTATAAGGTTTCCGTCTGTATCAATAGTAGAGCCGGTCTGTTTCTTGTAGCAGTATACATTTCCGTAAAGGGTGGGTGCTACAGAGTTTCCGCCGGGGTTCAGAGCTCCGAAGAGCCCGTAGATCTGGTCTGCAAACTCCGCTGCCTTACCAGCGGATACAGAGCCGTAGGCAGTTTTCGGGATAGTACCGATAACCATACCGCGGCAGTAGATGTCGATAGGATATCCGGATTTACCGATCGAAGTGCCGCCGGTCTGAGCGCTGAAGAACACCTTTTTATCGGAGTTGATATAGCCGTTCTTATTGAGGAGATTGTCCTGGTCGTAGCCGTCAACAGCTACCAGAGTAGCACCGTTTTTCTTCTTGGCGTTCTTACCGTTGATATCGGTCTTGCCGATATCGGTATACATCACAGTCTGCTTGAGGAAGATATGACCCTCAGCGGTAAGAGTAGGTGCATAGCCCTGAAGAGTATCTGCGATTACAACATTTTCCGTCGATTCTGTGATATTGCCGTTGCTCTTGATGTTGGAATAATAGATACCGTTGTTGTTCTTGAACTTCAGGACCGCGGTGCCGGGGTTGACCTCTTCGATAAGGATATCGCCCGAAACGTTGGCTGTCTCGGAAACGTTATAGGTACCGCAGGTCTCGATAGCGTTCTTGTTCAGGTCGGTAGTAGGAGTGATGCCGTAGAAATATGCGCTGGAAACACCGGCCTGGCCGTCGTAATCGGCGACAGCCTTTACAACATAGCCGTTGGCATTTGCCTTATAGATATAGATAGTGCAGTTTCCGCCGAAGGCAGCGGTAGACTTCAGGGTCTCCAGGGTCTCCTGGTCTTCGGTAGCATAGAGCTCCTTGCTGACATTGACCGAGCTTGTAGCGCCCTGCTTCAATGTGATAGTGACCTTGCCCGCAGCTTCTTCAGTCGGGCCTGCGAGCTTTTTGATCATATCGTAGTTTGTCTTTCCGGTCTTGGAATCCACCGGGAAGGTCGAAAGATACTGCTCGAGATAATGCTCTGCGGTTATCTGCGCCTGAGTGCGCATTACGTTGTCGTTCGACTGCTTATCCGCCGAATTGGATACGTGCAGTGCGATAGCGGCAATGATCATGCACATCGTGGTAAAACAGATGACCGTCAAAAGAACAGTACCTTGCAGGTTTTTCCTGATCTTTTTCTTCATAATTACCACCTTTCTTAAGAGTAGCTTTACGAGGTTTCAATCCACTTTCCTTTTACAACACTTTTCGGTAGGGGGCATTTTGCCCTCTACCTACCGAAAAGCTATTGATTTGTTTACGATGCTGCCTGCTGAGCGTTCTCGTTCAGAGCGATCGGGTTCTCGATCCTGGGCATCATCATGAGCACCAGTGTTATCTCACCGGTGACAACATCAGCCTTGACGTCTGCGATGCTGCAGCTTGAAACAACAAGGCTTCTCTGAGTATTGGATCTCAGGCTGTCAAAGAACTTCTTGAGGTTATCGAGCTCGCACTTATAGCCGAAGCTTACGGTATAGGCAGGAACAGAAACAGGGCCTGTAAGTGCCTTGGGGTCATTGGAGGTAGCGACATTTCCGTCTGCTGCCTGGATCTGCTGGCCGAGCTGGTGGATATCGTCTGCGATCTTATCAAGATCCGTTACCAGTCTCTGAGGAGCGGAGCTTACCTTATCGAGCACCATAGTTGAATACTGGGAGATGTCGAGTCTGTCGTTCTCGATATCGAACTTATCGAGCATCTCATCGATCTCACGGCTGACATCAGGTGTATTTCTGTTCTCAGTCTCGCTTATCTTGGTATCATAGAAAACGTCTGCGAGCTTGATGACATTGTTATATGCTTCCTGGACTCTCTCTCTGAGGCCCTCATCCTTCTTGATGACTTCCTGCTTCTCTGCAAGGATACCGTTCTGGGTCTCGAGCTCCTTATTTGCGTCATCGAGCTCCTCAAACTTAGGCTTGATGAAGAACATTACGCCGACTACCCAGACAATGATAACTAAAAGTACGATCAGAATGACTTTATCACGGTAACTCAGTTTCATTATTCTGTTACCTCCTCTGGCTTAAGATAGATCTGCAGGTTGGAGATCACAACAGGATCGTCCTTATCCTTTCCTGTTCCGCTGTATCCGCCGAACTCAACAGTAGCAAAGTAATTCAGCTTCTTGATCTCATCAACGAAGTCAGGAGCCTGGAGCTGTTCCTTCACCTGAACATCGGAGATAGTAACAAGGCCGCTGGTGAGCTCAAAATTGAAGCCCTTGTAGTTTGTCTGATCCTTGGTGGAGTCAGTAGCCTTATCGATCTGTTCAAAGGTCTTCTTTCTTATGGTAGGCAGAACATCCAGATTATTCTTGGCCTTGGTAACGTAGTTGCCGTACTGCTCGATCTTTGTGAGACCGTTATGAAGTATCTGGTTGCGGGCGATCTCCTGATCGGCCTCAACTATCTTCTTCTTGGTGTCCTCGATATCGTCCTTTACGCCGTTCTTCTTCATATTTACGAAGAAGGTGATAGCGCCGATAGCGAGTGCGGAAGCCAGTGTGATGACGCCGGCTGTGATAAGGAGGCCTGTGGAAGCCTCGGAGGTCTTGCCTGTTGCTGTATCGATCTCCAGGAGGTTGATACGCTCGGTCTGCTTGTTTCTCTTATAGAGAGAACCGATAGCGTTGGCGAAGATGGTGAACTCAAAGTTCTCGTAACCGGAGATCTGGGAAGGAACACCGAGGATCGAAGCCTTGATGTCCATGCCGTCCAGAGAGTCGACCAGCTTGATGTAGTCTACGATCTTACCGTAGAGGATAACGTGGTCAAGGCCCGGGCCGCCTCTGGCCTTATTGAACTGCTCCATTCTGAAGATGTTTTCGTTCAGAGCCTCGGTAACGTAGTCCTCCTGGTCGTAATCCTGAGGATCGATGGGGACATATCTTGCGAATGCCATCTGGCCGTTCTCGAAAAGTGTGAGGCCGAGGAAGTTATCATCGAGCTGGCAAACCAGCAGAGGCATCTTTTCGTTATTGCTCTTATCTGCAAGAACGATACGGGAGATAGAGTTGCAGGTGATGTTTACGGATTTCAGATTGATCGACATGATATTGAAGAGCTTTCTGAAAGCCTCAACTATGGCGCTGGGGCAGGCGGTAGCCAGGACCTTAACGGAGCCCGGGTTATCCTCTCCGGCCTCGCCTACAACTGTGTAGGAGATCGAGTATTCATCAGAGATACCCATTTCCTGGGACATATGGTTCTGTACCATCATCAGGAACTCATTGCTTTTAGCCTTGGGGACGATAAGTTCCTTGAACACGATATTGCTTGAGGAGAAGGTAACGATAGCGTCCTTATCCATCATAAGCTCGGCTTTGAGGTTGGATACCAGAAGCTCTGCGAGACCGGAGAGGTTGATGACCTCACCGTTCATGATCATTTCCTCGGGGACATCGACAGTCAGCGATTTCTCGATCCTGATCTTGCCGCCGGTATTGTCGCCTTTAACAATGTGTACTTGTCTGTCCGAAATATCAAATGACAGCATTTATTCTTCACTCCATTCAAGATAAATAAGTTTACGTTTATTACGAGTTTTCGATACCCTCGAAGCTGCCATAGAGCAGAGGGAAGATACCCGCGAGGCAGAGGCCTATCGCTGCGCCCATGATGATTATCATAAGAGGCTCCATAAGGCCGACCAGTCTCTCGACTGCGGAATCGGCTTCTTCTTCGTAGAAATCTGCTGTCTTTTCGAGGATCTCGTCAAGGGCACCGGACTCTTCACCGACGTAGATGATCGAGCAGAACATTCCCTCGAAGATCTCTGTTTTTACCAGCGACTGTGAAAGCGGAGCGCCCTGTTTAACTTCATCGACTACCTGTATAAAGCACTTATCAACATAAGCGTTGTTGAGTATCTTGGAGGAACGCTCAAGGCACTCGACCATTGAGATACCGCTTGAATAAAGCGAAGAAAGGGTTCTTGCGAATCTTCCTTCATAGATCTTGACCATCAGCGGCCCGACGGCGGGCATTTTGATCTTGACCCTGTCGAACCAAAGCCTTACGGACTCGACCTTGAGACCGTAGATGATACCTACGACGATAGCAACGAGAGCTATCAGGAGGATATACCACTTAGCCTTGAAGAAATCACTGAATGCGAACAGCGCCTTTGAGAGGCCGTTCATTTTCTCTTCTTCCATCATTCCGGCGAACTGCGGCATGATGAATGTGAACATACCGATTACCATCGCGATACACAAAATACCGAGGATGATAGGATAGATACTTGCGCTCTTGACCTTGTTGTTGAGCTTGTTCGAGTTAGCGTAATAATCCGAAAGACGCTGCATTGTAAGGTCCAGCGTACCGGAAGTCTCTCCCGCATCGACCATCGAGATAAAGAAGTCGGGGAAAGTGCCGAGCCTTGTTCTCAGCGCCTCGGTAAACGTTGAGCCTTTGTTTACGTCTTCGTAAACGCCCAGCCATGCTGCCTTGGCGCCTTTGTGCTCTTCCTCTTTATAGAGGATATCGAGCGCTCTGACGATAGTCAGGCCGGAAGTCATCATAGCAGCGAGCTGACGGCACGAGAAAGCGAGCTTCTTGGTCGAGAACTTATATGAGTTCTTTCTCGCTCCTCCCAGCGCCTCGGTATAGCTGACCAGGAACAAGCCTTGATTATGAGTTTTTTCAAGGACTTCCTGCGCATCCTCCGCTTCTATGGTGCCTTTGACCGTCTTACCGCTGGCGTCTTTGGCAACGTAGGTAAACTTTTTCATTTTCTGGTCACACCTCCACTGTGTCACACGTTTCAGCGTTTATGCAAGCGCACATACACAAAACGCATTTTTATAATTATAACATTTTTCGTTATAATAATCAAGAAAAAAATTAAATTTTTTTATATTTTTAGTAACAAAATATCCCCTGGATTTTTATCACAATTGAACAAAACACACAACCACCGCATTATGCGTCCAATAAACACCCCAGATCGCGTGTTCAATTCATTTAACTAATTCAAATCCTCAGACTCTTCCTCCTTTTCGTCATGCTCTTCCTGCCCTTCTTCTGCCTCTTCGCCGCCGCGTTTTATCCCGCTGAGCACGAAGGGGTGCGCCTTGGCATACCGCTTGAACGACACGACATAGACTCCCAGAAGCAGCAATGCGATAGCCGCAAGTCCCAGCATAACGCTCACAACAAAGTCCATCCCCGCGCCTTCATTAAGCCATAGATACGGAAAATAGGCGACCTCGTAAAACGCATTGGCCTTTCCGTGAGGCTCAAAGGAATCGCGGAAGATCGAAGGGATAAAAGCGACCATTACCATAGCGATCAGGGTTATCGTGACATTGACGCTGCTCCAGATCTCATAGGCTGTATGCTTTTTTCCGTCCTCTGCAAAGACAGCTATCAGAAAAGCGAGCATAACGGCAAAGGAGAGCCCGGACCTGAGAGACGGCTCAATAAGAGTATCTCTCAGAGACCCTTCAGGGAGCAAAGTAACGATCGCAGGGCAGAGCGCCATACCGAACAGGACAGCGAAGGCTGTAACAGCTATCATAAGCCCGACACGTCCGAGCGTATACAGCAGGAATTTGAGCGAATCCAAGCTCTGCCACCTCTTTTCGATTTTATCTCACTCTAAGTATATCACAGAACCGTCACAATTACAATAGTATTATTTTAATTTGTTAGCTAAATTTTGTCTTTTGAAATTGTGCATTTTTATCCTGCAGGCTGCTGCCGGTGACTCTTCCCGCCCCGCAGGCATAGTATATCAAAGCGGTATCCCGCGATAACCACGAAAGGCTTGATACACTATGAACACGTTACTGATGTCGCTCTTGGCGACAGGCTTTACATTTCTGCTGACGGCGCTGGGTTCCTCCGTCGTATTCTTTATGCGGCGCAGTTCCTCCGCAGAGCCTGTTCAGAGGGTTTTCCTCGGATTTGCGGCGGGAGTGATGATCGCAGCTTCTGTCTGGTCTTTGCTCATCCCCTCTATCGATCAGGCGGGAGAGCGAGGCCTGATCCCCTGGCTCCCCGCAACTGCCGGGATGATAGCCGGGGTGTTATTCCTGATGCTGTTCGACAGGCTGGCGCCATTTCTGCGGCCTCCGGCTGAGGGCGGCGCTCCGCACGGCATGGGCAGAGCTGCGCTCTCGGTCTTTGCCATAACCCTCCATAACATCCCCGAGGGGATGGCGGTAGGGCTGGCTGTCGCACTGACAGAGAGCTCCGACCCGGAGTCCGTTGCTGCGGCGGCTGCCCTTGCTATCGGCATAGGCATCCAGAATTTTCCTGAGGGTGCGGCAATTTCACTTCCTTTGCACCAAACCGGGATGAGCAGGCGCAAAGCCTTTGTCTGCGGCGCTCTCTCAGGGATAGTCGAGCCCGTTTTCGGGACTCTGACCGTCCTTGCAGCGGGGCATATAGCGGCAATCATGCCCTGGCTGCTGGCCTTTGCCGCAGGAGCCATGCTTTATGTCGTAGTCGAAGAGCTCATTCCCGAGGCGCATCTTGGCTCGGGGCACTCAGGCACCTTAGGCGTAATGCTGGGATTCATTATAATGATGATCCTGGATGTCGCTCTGGGATAGCAAAATCGGCTGCCGCAAAATGCGGCAGCCGACATATACATTTTTTACTCTCTGCCGCTCCAGCAGTAGGTGCAGAGGCAATCCGGGTCAAGGCCGATGGATTCGATCATATCATCGAGCCTGTGATAGCGCAGGGATGTAAAATTCAGAGCCTTTCTGATCTCCTCCAGCATCTCCTTATAATTGGTGCTGTCCGGATCCGAATAGGTCTTGAGCACCTCGTCGGTGATATTCTCGCCCTCGCGTTTTGCGATGACCCTTCTGGTTATAAGCTCCATTTCAGAGGTCGAGCGTGAGAAATTCAGATACTTACATCCATAGAGCAGCGGCGGGCAGGCCGGACGGATATGTACCTCCTTGGCTCCGCTGCTGTAAAGGAACTCAGTAGTCTCACGGAGCTGTGTCCCGCGGACGATAGAATCGTCTATCATCAGCAGTCTCTTATCTCTTATGAGCCTGTCCACAGGGATGAGCTTCATCTTAGCGATACGGTTCCGCTGCGACTGGTTGACCGGCATAAAGGATCTCGGCCAGGTCGGGGTATATTTGATAAACGGTCTTGCGAAGGGGATCTTGGAGAAATTGGAATAGCCTATGGCATGAGCTGTTCCGGAATCGGGGACACCGGCGACGAGATCGGGCTTGACATCATCTCTCATTGCCAGCATAGCGCCGCAGTTATATCTCATCTGCTCCACAGAAACTCCCTCATAGGAAGAGCAGGGGTAGCCGTAATACACCCAAAGGAAGGAGCAGATCTTCATAGCCTTATGCGGAGGAGCAAGCTGCTCGACGCCCTCCTGAGAGACATACACGATCTCTCCCGGGCCAAGCTCTCTGTCGTGATTATATCCGAGATTGAGATATGCGAAGGATTCAAACGAGATACAGTGGCTGCCGTCGTCCTTCTTTCCGAGGACCACCGGAGTCCTGCCCAATCTGTCTCTTGCGGCATAGATACCGCTGGAGGTCATCAGCAGGAGGCTCATAGAACCTTTGATAAGGCTCTGAGCATACCTTATGCCCTCGACGATAGACTCTCTCTGGTTTATGACAGCTGCAACCAGCTCTGTTGCATTGATATCGCCGCCGCTCATTTCAAGAAAATGGGTATGGCCGTTCTTATAAACCAGATCCAGCAGCTCATCGGTATTGTTTATCTTACCGACAGTAGTGATGGCATAAGTCCCGAGATGCGATCTTACCATAAGGGGCTGAGGCTCATAGTCAGATATACAGCCAATACCCAGCTTACCCTCCATAGAGTTCACATCGTCGGCAAACTTTGTTCTGAAAGGAGAATTCTCAATATTATGTATAGCTCTGTTGAAGCCCCTTTCGCCGTAAACGACTATTCCGGCACGTCTTGTGCCGAGGTGGGAATGGTAATCGGTCCCATAAAACACATCATAGATGCAGTTTTCCTTAGAAACTGCCCCGAAAAATCCGCCCATACGCATAACCTCCAGAATCAAATACACATTTATTATACCAAACAACTATGAACTTTTCAAGACCATTTTGCAAGTTTTGTTTTTTAGCGCCGAAACGCGGCGCTCCCGGTGGTCGCTTGCTGTCGGTGGTGGGTCGTCGTTTCGCCCTGCGACGATGCCGATAGGTTCAGCGCCGTCTTTCCTTTAGAGGGGCGGGACGTTGTTTGCGGCGGGGTCACAGAACAAGTACTGCTCCGCACAAAGCGGGCAACATTGCGCCCATCCAAGGGCGCGCCAGCCCTTGGCAGGTTCTTAGGGCAGAGCCCTAAGCGGGGTTTGGGGC
>CAMNNQ010000151.1 GCA_946545645.1 uncultured Clostridia bacterium
GTGGGGTCATTGTTCGGGCGCTCCGGCTTGGGATAGGCGACCTCAAGAATGTAGTAGCCGGGTGTCTTGATGCGCCCGCGCTCGGCGGTGATATCGGATATGGTGCGGAGACTGCGGGTGGAGGCGGTGAGGATTGGGGCGGGCATGTGGGTCACTCCTTTCGTTATTTATCGTAGTTTTCAAGGAAACTATCTATAAGTTGTTTATTAGATGTATAATAATCTGTTTCTCTCTTCACATTTAACCAGTATTTTATTACAGTTCTATTTTTATCGCCTTCAATCCAAGCATAGTAATCAAAAACAAGATTAGGAACTGGTTCTCCATTCTCAAATCTGTATTTGATGTTTCTGTCGCTATCAAGATAGTTTCTTATATCGTTCTGAAGCTTTAAGTATTCATCTTTATCCATCGCACTCCAGTTATTTGGTCTGCATTGTATTCCGGCTTTCACTCTGCATGTTTTAAGAACATTGTTATCTATTGGAGTATGGCAATATAAAAAGTATTCTTCTTTTGCTCCATGAAAAAGCAGCAGGTGTTTAAAAACAATATTCAAAAGCTTTTGTGCTTTCCCGTAAGCAAATTTCAACTCTGACCCTTTGAAGCATTCTATCATTTTTGTACAAGTCTCGATATGCCAGTTTTCATAACCATTTTTATCACGTGCTGGCTCTTCGAAATAAGCTGTGATTCTTTCATAAACATAGTTTAGCATTGAATCTTTGTATTTTAGGTTTTCTGATGATCCTAACCCTTTAATTGTTCTTGGCATCATATCTTTATATGCTTTATTATCAATTACATTTTTAATTTGGTCTTTGTTAGTTATTTTCCAATCAAATGGAACATACGGAAAAAGTATTCTTATTGTGGCTTCAAATTATAAAAAGTCTTCTATATTTGAAATATCCAGCCGTGAGGGGCGGCTTTTTTCTTTTAAAATATATAGTATAATTTCTTCTTTTTGTCTTGACAAATCGTTCATAATTTGGTATAATTTGGTATAATTAGCTATAAGTATATACAATTGAAAAATATGCCCTTTCAGCTGTCTGTTTTGTTCCCGATCTTACTGCTTCATTTTCCGGACTGAGGTATGGTACAGCGGTCCGGGAGCCGACGGGGTGGACAGTTGGTTTTCACTTGTGAGGTCAATCACGCATTCCTTTTCATACGGGATGATAACGAGGAGGAAGATAAGGATGAGAAATAGATTTGTCAGCCTGATAAAGCATATTGTAAGCGGCTTGTCGGCTGCGGCGATGATGTTCTCGAATGCCGCACCTATGGTCACCTTTGCCGACGATACGATAGAATATGCTCATACTATAAACCTGTTTGAGATAAAGCTGACAGGCGGAGCCGATTATTCTGCGACTTTCAAGGACGATAATGCAAAAGACAATGCCCCAGCGATAGACGGTTACGTTTGGTCTGCCCCCAACTCCAACTCAGGTCATAAGTTTATTTATACAGTTGACTTTTTCGCTCTCGGGTCAGGGCATCAGTAATTATAATACAAATCTGATAAAAGAGGGCTTTGTCGAAATACATATCCCTGCTCACATCCTGCGCCTAAAAGGGCAGGATAAAGCCGGCGGAAGCGGTGACGAGAAAAAGTACGGCGACGCCATCGAGCTGTCCGTGCCTAAAGCCTCCGACGTTGCGAAAGTCCCTGTGTATGATGATTCCGGAGAGCCGGTAACGGATAATGAGGGCAATATCATCTATTCATACGATACGGATTATGATTTCATCTATAAAGAGGGCACCGACGAGAACGGCGATCCCGAGATAATCATATACAACATAAAGCCGATCTCGGCAGGTCAGGTATATGAGTTCCCAATGGCGTACAAGACATTGTACAGCACCTGGGATTACGAAGACCTTGCCCAGTCTGACGGTGCAAAGGCAACTGTCATCGTTGACAGTTGGAAAAAGAGCGGCACGCCGGATGCTTCGGCTGCTTCGGATAATAAGGACGAGATCACCGCAAAGACCCGCGAGGTACCTGTTTATATCAATACGGGAGTAACGATAGACAAGGTCACGAAAAGCGTAAGGCAGCCGGGTCAGACCGAGCTCATGACCGCAAGCCAGCTCGAAAAAGCAGATTTCATCCAGGGGAAAGGCCTTAACCTCGAAGCTGGTGGCGTCAATAAAGACGATTATCTGTACATGGTATGGCAGGTCAACTCCAAGGTAACGACAGTTACTCAGAAATACAGCTACACACTTACCGATACACCGGGCGAGCTGAGCGGATATGATGCGAAAGACAAGCCTCATTCGGTGCCGGGCGAGTTCGTTGCCATGAATATTTCCAACGGGGATTTCCAGAAGCCCGATCCAGACGAAAACGGCAATTATTCCATTACTGCCGATGGCCTGACAGGCGACCCGCCGCAGGTACTGGTCATCACCAGATATTTAAAGAGCAAGACGGACGAGATAAACAACGCCCCGAGGAACGGTTATTATCGGGCCATAAACGACGCAGAGGGAAAGGTGACCCCTGCGGACGAAAAAGACAAGGAAACGAAAAAACCGTCGCAGGCCGAATTCATCTATAACAGGAAGAAGCCGAGCATCTCTCCCATTATCGAGGACTATAAGTCCTCCAAGAAGGGCATCACCACAAGCTACGAGCTGAACAATATCATTGAGGATAACAAGCCCGTTACAAATCTGAAATACAATACCAGCTCAAAGATGTACTCTTACGGAAACACTATCGATGATCTCAACAAGAAGCTGACCAAAAGCATAATAGCGAAAGTTAGCGGAAATGATATAACGATCAGTTCTCCCCTCGGAGATTACACCGCACAGATCGGCGAGACCGGCTACAAGAAGGACGACGAGGAGATCTCCACAGATCAGGAAATGACCTCCGACGCTCTGCTGAGGATCGTTGCCTCGGAGCTGGCAGAAACCTTCTACGGAAAGGAAGACGTTACTTATTCATTTACGGACAGAAAGATCACTCTGATCCAGCCCGACAATTCTTCCAACACTATGTTGCTGACGCCCGACGATTACAGCTTCAGCAGCGTTGAGTTCTCGTTCACGGCGGACAACGTAGAATTTGACCCCGAAGCTCTGACATTCAACGGCAATACGATCGTTAACCCCGTCGAATACGACCCCGACGCGACTATTGATCTTTACACCTATATCGGCAGCAGCGATACGCCGGTGCTGGCCGCGAAGTATCACCCCGACACCAAGACCTACACCGATCTGGATACGAGCATCGTTTCATCGGCAACCTCAGTGATGGTCAGATTCAAAAACGATGCAAGAGTCTCGGGATACAAGCTGACAACGAGCAACAAGTATTTCTGCGTTCAGCTGAACACAAAGCCCTCTGTTACGATCAACCCCACCGCAAGAGTCAAGGAGTTTTTGAAAAGCTACGGCACTGAAGGCGATCTTAAACTGGTAAATGTGCAGAACAATGGCACCTATGATGTAAAGGCACACGATGATACTCCCCTGTACAACAGCAGCGTCTACGGCACTGACACTGTATCTCAGGACAAGAGGACCTCATCTATCACCAAGGAAGCGAGAAGCGAGAACGATGATCCTATCATCGGCAAGGACGGCGAGTCCTACAGGACGATCAACGACACCCTGCATCGTCAGTATATCGTAACGTGGAAAACTAAGATCCAGGAGCTTTATTCCGGTTCTATAAACGGCGTTGCGGTAAACAACGTGCCTGTTGAGCAGCAGTCGGGCGTGTTCTATGACCTTCTGCCGCTGCACAGCGATGTCATCGAAGGCAGCGTTAATGTTTTCGTAGACGGCAATAATGAGCCGCTGCCTGTGTCCTCTTTCAAGGTCTATCCGAGAGAAGACGATTTTAATGGCTCCGGGCAGAAGATGATGAAGGTCGAGATATACTCTCCCTGTAACAGCAGCTACACCCTGTCCTATGCAACAGTCCATTCTCATGCAGATATACAGGACTACGGTTCGATGACGAACAATACGATCGCTTATCAGACAGGCAACGAGAACATCGGCGGCGGCTATCCCGATAACGGCGGTAACCATGCCGTTTCAAAATCAGCATACATGATTGGCCTTGACCCTGATAACGGAGATGCCAAGAGGTTCATCTACGCAGAAGCAACAGAGAATATAGTTGCGCTGATACAGACCTCATCGGGTATATTCAAATACGTTTCCTCAGAATCCGACCCCACGCAGAAGCAAACCACCGTTGTTCACCCGGGAGAGGACTACACATATCACTACCGCATGAAGAACTCCATGAGCACACAAGCACGCGATATTGCTATTCTTGATTCGGTAGAGAACTACAGGACCGTTGAGGGTGTGCGCTACAACTTCGGTATAGCCAAGGACAGAGAGTGGAACGGCACTATCAAGAGCTTTAACCTTGCAAATGTCGAGAACCGTATGCGGCAGGACAAGTATTACGGTGATGTGCATCTGTTCGTATACACCGAAAGCGAGATCGTTAACTTTGACAGCACCAGTTATTCCGACGCCGTAGCGCGCCAGCACCTGCTGCAATCTATCCTTGGCGAGCTGAAGCCGAGCGACGCAGACTATGTTGAGCCGACAGGCTGGAAGGAAGTAAACTGGAGGAGCCCCGGCGACCTCAAAGATGTGTCGTCGTTCATCGTTTACACAGGCAAAGAATACACCCTGCCCAAGGGCGCGAGCATGAACTTCACCGTTACGATGACCGCACCGCCCACATTGCAGGACGACAGAGACCCAGAAAACGGAGAATACCTCACACCGTTCAAGACCTATAACAACGTGTACCGCTCCTTTACGAACATTCCTCTCGACCACGAGACCGACGAGCCGAAGCAGTCGCAGTACTACTACACGCACTTCGACTACACTGAAACAGCCTTCAAGGTCACGGGCAATCTTGAATTCACAAAGAACGACAGCGAGACGAACCAGAAGATAAAGGGCGTTACTTTCAGCCTGACGGGTATCTCCGATTACGGCAGCACATATTACGAGACGCTGACCTCTGACAGGTTCGGCAAGGTGCTTTTCGAAGATCTTGAAAAGGGCACATACACCCTGACCGAGACTGTTTCGGACGATGACCATATCCTTGACACCGAGCAGAAAAAGGTCACCGTACTGCCCAACGGTAAGGTCACTATCGTCAAGATCGACGGCATCGAGCTTGATATGGAAAACGGCATTTACAAGATCACCAACAAGCCGAGGCCGCACACAGACATCGTGTTCTCAAAGCTCGACTCCGTTACCGGCAGGAACGTAAACGGCGCCAAGTTCACACTCAGAGGCACATCTGATCTGAGCACCGTCGTTGATATGACTGCATTCAGCACAAACGGCACGGTGACATTCAGCTCTGTCGAGCCCGGCACCTATACCCTTACCGAGGAGTACCCTGCCGACGGTTACGCGGCGCCTATAACGAACACCTATACCGTAACGGTGACCCAGACCGGCGATTATTCGGCTTCGTACAAGATCGAGGGCATGGAGGACAATATCGTCTATAACGATCCTCTCGCAAGCACCAAGCTCATCAAGGCAGACAGCATAAGCAAGAACCCCCTTGAGGGCGCCGAATTCACGGTGACTGCTCCCGCAGAGCTCAATGAAAGCTACGCGGCGCTTAAGCAGGCCTATGAAAAAAAGGAGCAAAGCGCCGACTTCAAGTGGAGCTTTGACGGCACGAGCTGGAAGCAGACAGCCGAAAGCGGCAGCATCAAGGGCGAATACGCACTGGCGCAGCTGATACCCGGAAGCGGCTATACCCTTTCCGAGACGACCGCCCCGAGGGGCTATGCAGCTATCGGCGACATATCCTTCAGCGTGGAAGACGGCAGCGTCGTGTTCGGCGACAACGATCCGATAGAATACCTTGTGCTGAACACTTCGACACACGAGTATGACACCGCTTCTCCCGAGCAGGCGGAGTATATCCGCGTAAACGACGAGCCGACCTTCGAGGACACCAAGCTCATCGACAAGTCATGGGTAGGCGAGATAACGGTTGACGAAAACGCCCCGAAGTTCCCGACGGTGCATCTGAAAAACGAGAAGCCCTCGGTGGGCGTCTTAGCTGTTACGATCAATGATAACCTGAAAAGTCTTTTGGGCAGCAAAAACTGGGTCAGAGGATTTGAAAGATCCGAAACGCCGCCGACAGGAACTTATACAGACTGCACTACCTATGACATAAGCGGAGAGGAAGGACATTTCTACGCTTGGGTCGATAACAATTATGTTAAATGGTGGAGCGATGCAAATATAATCTATCTGCCTGTCAGCTGTCAGGACTTGTTCAAAGGCTGCAGTAACAGCGAATTCAAATCGATCGATCTCAGCGCATTCAACGCAGAAAAAGTGACCTCGATGCAGAGTATGTTTGAGGGCTGCACAAATCTTACCTCGATCACGTTCCCCGATGATATCGACACCTCAAATGTCACCAATATGAGCTCGATGTTCAAGGGCTGTGAAATGGTCACATCGCTTGATCTCAGTGGCTTCACGACCTCAAACGTCACTACTTTTGCAAGTATGTTTGAAAATATGAAAGCTATCACCGAGATAAAGCTTGACTATACCAAGTTTACTGCAGCCGACAAGCTGACATCTGTGGACAGTATGTTCAGTGAGTGTAGAGCTCTCCAGAAGATCGACCTGAGAGGTTTTTCAGATTGTCCTAATCTGACAACTATAAATAAGTGGTTTTATAATTGTTTCTGGATGGAATATATTGATTTAAGTAATTTTTCGACCGGAACAGCTTCTGATACCAAGCTTAGTGATATACGGTCTGCATTTACGAATCTTGGAAATCATGGGTCTGGCGGAACAGCAATAAATGACATTTGCTGTAAGTTTTTTGCTAAGTGTAAATGGAACACTACATCGAGTTGTTCTACGAACTCTGATATGGATAATTGTTTCAGAATCAATCTCTATGATTCCAGGTTTAAAAATGCTCAGAATAATAATATCCCAGTTAATGGCGGCGGCTATATGCAGGGTGATCCAAAACATCTCGATGTTGTTTATTACGAGGATTACTTAATAGGCATAGATAATGGCAGCTCAAATGGGACCTTTATCTATAGTGGGGAAACAAATACTAACAATAGTCGTCTGTATGGTCCTTATTTTAATTCAGCATATAAAATAGACGCAACAGAGTTTACAAGCGAGTACTACTCAGATTACTACAAGTCATTCTTTACAGGGAAAGAGGGGTACAGCTTCGATTCCACAAACGCACTGCATTCCGCTTCCCGCCTGCTGTTTGCAGGGGGCGCGCTGAGGGCTGCTGCACAGGACTATTCCGAAGCACCCGAAGGCTTCACGGCAATGTCGCCTGCAAGCGAGGTAAAGGAAGTTGATGCCGCTACAGACCGCCAGACCGAATTTGTCTATGAGTATATCACGGGCGAGGACGGAACTCTGGTCAGCTCAGGCGTTTACACCGTGCCGCAGACGATAAACCTTACCATTCGCGTGCCGCTGGACGAGACCCATGTGACAGAATACTACTTCACAAAGCAGGCGACCGCCACATGGAAAAAAGTCAGAAGCGGAGATTCTCCCGACTGGCAGCTTGAAATGAGTGTCAATAATTCCGACGAGGAATTCTACCTCTGGGAGGATAAGTTCGACACCTACAAGGCCGACACCTCCGAAAAAGACCCGAAGGTAACAAAGGGCGACGACGGCAAGGCGCTGCTTGTTAATACTGCCACCGATCAGGAAACAGGCTCGCTCAAGCTGAAAAAGACAATGAAGGACGGCCTCGTCCTTGACCCCGAGCAGACGTTCATCTTCAATGTGGTAATGAAAAAGTCTGACAATTCGCCCTACACCAAGACGCCGTTTGACAGCGAGGGCAAGGCGACCTTCAAGCTCAAGGCCGACGAGGAGATACTTCTGTCTGGTCTGCCCGTAGGAGCACAGTACACCGTCAGCGAAACGATAGAGGATACCGAGCTCTACGAGAAGGTAACTGCCGACGATCCTTCTGGAACGATCACAAAGGATAACACGTCCGAGGCCGTGATCGAAAACAGCATCAAGACCCGTGACCTTACGCTTAGCAAGACATCCCGGCTGTTTGAGAACGACGGCACGGCAACGCCAGTGCCTCTCGAGCTTGACGACGATACAGAATGGAGAGATACCGAGTTTTCCTTTACAGCTGTATTCACGGGGCTTGTTCCGAATTATCATTACAGCTGGCTGCCGTCAGGCAAGACCACTGACAAGAACGGCGGTCTCACCTATGAGGTCAAGCTCGCACAGGGACAAAGCATCAATTTCACAGACCTCCCGGCAAGCGCAGCATACACGATCTCCGAGGAGACGCTGACAAACACGAGCCTTGCAGAGTTCACACAGCAAAACGATGCTGACTCGGAAAGCGGAGTTACGACCGGTCATCAGACTGTAAAGGGTAAGAACTCTGTGACCTTCACCAACACCAAGACGCTGCTGCACGACAAGTACGTCATCACAGTCAAGAAAACATGGCTTGACGAAAACGGAAATGAAATGCCGATCGCAGCAGACGGTACGATCATGAAGGCCGACAATTCAGCAGGAGAGTCCACTATCCCCTCCTTCCTTAACACCTATCTTGGCAGAGCGCTGCGGTACACTGTCGGCGATAACACATATTATATGAATATTGAGCCGAAGTTTATGACGGTCAAGCTGAACAAGGCCAACAAATGGCAGCAGGAGATCCGCAATCTTGAAAAGACCAAGACCGTCAGCACCGGCAACACAAACACTGCGATCTATGAATATGTATATTTCCTTTGGGAGGACTGCCCGATAGCTTACGAGTCTCTCACGACCGGAACGGTCACGGAGAAGATCAATCTTGATGAATACAAATTCTACCGCGAGGTGACCGTGGCCAATACGGCATATACCTATTCGCTCAAAAACCAGAAGATGCCGACTTATTCGCTTTTGGTAGACAAGACCGTTACAGGCAACTTAGGCAACAAAACAAAGGATTTCAGCTTTGTTATCAGGTTCAATTCCGCAGACGGTTCGCCGTTGACAGGAACAGGATTACGCGCCACCTTTAACGGCACGAGAAACCGAACCATAACACTGAATAATGACGGTACGTTCCCGTTCACGCTCTCTCATAACGAAAAGATCTTGTTTGAGGGACTGCCTAAGGACACGACCTACACTCTGGCCGAGAAACAGGCAGACGACTACGCAACAACGATCACAAGGACCGAGGGAGGTACTGCGCAGGCGCCTGTTGATGGTAAAGAAATATCCGGCAAGCTCATATCCAACCAGGAGATCTCGTACAAAAACGATCGCTCCGGCACACTGCCAATGGGCATCGACCTTGGCAGTGCTGCAACAGCCGCAGCGGCTCTGGCAGCGGTGACAGGCTTTGGATTCCTGAAGCTGCGCCGCAGAAAAGAGACCGAATAAGCTCCACTCCCGTATTTACTGCAAATACGGGAGTTCTTTTTTCCGCCTGTCTACAGGCATAAAAACAGCGGACAGCGCTTCTGTTATGAAACGCCGTCCGCTGTTTTTGCTGTGCGGTCCGCTTATGCAGACTGAGATGTATAGAGCTCGTAGTAGGCTCCTTTTTTCGCCATAAGCTCGTCATGGGAGCCGCTTTCGCGGATACCCTTGTCGTCGATGTACATTATCCTGTCGCAGTTGCGGATAGTCGAGAGCCTGTGAGCGATGATGAAGGAGGTGCGCCCCTTTAAGAGCTCTGCGATGCCCTGCTGAAGCAGCGCCTCGGTCTTGGCGTCGATCGAGGACGTCGCCTCGTCCAGTACGAGTATCTTAGGGTCGGAAAGAAGCGTCCTCGCAAAGCTTATGAGCTGCTTTTCGCCGCCCGAGAGCTTTGAGCCTCGCTCGTTCACCTCTGTGTTATAGCCCTTGCGCATAAGGCTGATGAACTGATCCGCGCAGACCGTTTTTGCAGCGCGGACGACCTCCTCGTCGGTGGCGTCCAGCTTGCTGTAACGGATATTGTCAAGGATAGTACCGCAGAAAATAAAGCTGTCCTGGAGCATTATGCCCATTTGTGTGCGGAGCGATCTGAGCGTGACATCTGAAATATCGACTCCGTCAACGGTAATAGAGTCGCGATCGATGTTATAAAAGCGCGAGATAAGGGAGACAATAGTGGACTTGCCTGCTCCTGTAGGGCCGAAAAGCGCAACGCTCTCGCCTGCCTTGACGTCGAAGGAGATATGCTCGATAACGTCGTTGCCCTTCTCGTAGCCGAAGGAGACATCGTTGAAGGAGACCTGTCCGGTGATCTCGCCAAGCTCCGCCGCGCCCTCCTTGTCGGTAACGGTGACAGGCTCGTCAAGCGTTTCAAAAATACGCTCAAGATACGCGATGTTGTTGATGAAATTATTCATTATATTCGAGAGATTCATTATAGGCTGCCAGAACCTTGAGGCATATCCCGTCATAGCGGCGAGGGTGCCAAGCGTTACTGTTGCAGGGTCAAAGACCATAAGGCCTGTCGCAAACATCGCGGCGCGGATAAGGGTCGAAATGTTATCCGACACCGGCCAGATAAGATGTGCATACCTGACGGCACGCATCCAGCTGTGACGGTATCTGTCGTTAAGGCGGTCATAGATCCCGGCATTCTCCTCCTCGCGGGTAAATACCTGCTCTCACGGTGGCTCATTGCAATGAGCAGGCGGTGGAGGATATACCACGCAGTCTTGTAGGTCACGCGGAGCTTTGTCATCAGCTGGACTGCCGAGCAGCGGCGCTTATCGACCGTGAACAGATACATCGCCCAAAGCCACAGATCGAGCTTGATATGTGTCCCGTGAAAAACGGTGCCGCTGGTCGCAGAGATCTGTTTGCGGCAGGATTGCAGCGGTAAAGGCCTCGGGTTCGTACCATGCCGAGCTGAGTCCCGCCGCAGTGCGGGAAGCGGAGCCGGAAGAACAGTTCACGACAGCTCTCCTCGGAACTGTACCGGGTTGAGAAATCGACGATGCTGAACTTGGCCTTTGGGAACACTGACATAACGGTCAACCACCTTTTTGCGTTTCGTTATGTCTATTATAGCACATTATTTTTCATTTGTGGGGAAATATTTCAGACAGTTAGAGGCTGACACAGTGCTATTTAAAGGCATAAAGGTGTTGGGATTGTGATATAGGGGGCTTGGTGAGGGAAAGGGATAGTCAGATTCTAAAATTATTATAATATCAACAAAAGGGAACAAAATGTGACATTAAAAAGCAAAAACGGTGCTTAATACTAATATAACAATAATAAACTAAGTATTCTTTTGAGAATTCTTCATTATAGATTCGCGATAACTCCCTTGTCCATTTCGTGGACGGTCTCGCACAGCACCGAGATATCTTCCGCCGAGTGAGAGCAGATCAGAATGGTCTTTCCCTGCTCCTTGTAACCGAGCAGGTATTCACACATCTCCGCAACACCCTCTTTGTCGAGCCCGTTGAACGGCTCGTCAAGGATAAGTATTTTCGGGTTTTCCATTATCGCCTGTGCAAGACCTAAACGCTGACGCATACCGAGACTGTACTTGCGAACATGACGGCGCAGGTCGGGGCCGAGCCCGACCTGCTTCATAGAGTTGCGGACTTCCTCTTTCCCTATCTTGTGATTGAGCCCTGCCAGCAGTTTGAGATTCTTGTAGCCCGAATAGTAAGGGATAAATCCGGGCGTTTCTATTATGATTCCCATGTCCTTCGGGAAGTCAACGTCCTTGCCGACACGCTTGCCGTCAACTGTCACTTCTCCGTGAGTGGGCTTGATAAAGCCGCAGATACACTTCATCAGCATTGTTTTACCCGAACCGTTGCGCCCGATAAGGCCGTGTATCTTGCCCTCTTCAAAAGCAACGTTTATGTGCTTTAGAATGTCGGTCTTGCCGAGGGTGAGGTCTAAGTTTTTTACTTCGATTATATTCACTATTCCGTCCCTCCCGTGATATGGAACGAGCAGCGTTTTGTTATCCTCCACAGCAGCAGGAGCATAACGGTTATGACCGTTCCGAAATAGATGTAGGATACCGAGATCGGCATATTAGTCTCGTTGAAGGTGCCGTCATAGTGCCAGCCGAAAACGGCGTTTGAAATCGGAAACAGCCACTTGACTTTGATATCCACGATCAGCAGGATAAGCCCCGCCGCCACTGCCGAGAGGTTCACGAACACGCTGATGATCTTCTTCTGCAAAAGTGCGAAAAGCAGCTGTACGCACCCCACCGCAACTATGAAAAGCAGTATCAGCAGGACACCGTGAAGCACTGCCTCAAAAGGTCTCGCCTGACGGAGTACTGAGTTGTCCATGCGTGCAAAAGGGTATAGCCCGCAGAGGCTCCGCACTTGCTCGGTGCCGAGATTGAGAGTTTTCTGAACAAGGCTCCAGGCGTTGAGAAAGTAGGCATTGTTCATCACGAACAGCATAGATGAGCCGAGTATAAAGCCAATATACGTCACCCCTGCCATGAACAGGAACATTACCTGCCCGAGCAGCCACGCCGTCCGTCCCGTGCGGAAAAGGGAGAAGGTTGCAAAATCATTGAGCCGCGGAAAGTCGGAGATCAGCACCATAAATCCGAGGACGATCAGCGGCAGAGCGTAGCGGTCATTTGCCATAGCAGAAAAAGGCTCAAAGATGTTTATGGGTGTGTTCAGACGTTGGGTGAGGTCGTTCATCGGCTTGATGAAATAGGTGAACTCAAACATGAACACGAACCCGAATATCAACAGGCGAGGGCTTATAAGCCAATCGGTGTAGGTGGTGCGGGCAGAGAAAAAAGCCCTGCGCATCATACGTTCACCCTCCTTTTCATCAGCCGATAAAACAGCACTCCGAGCAGAAGAAGTACGGCTATCGGATAGACATAGAACCACGCTGTCGGCAGGTGCATTATCTCCTCAAACTGTGTCTCGCCGTACATAAAACGCTCTCTGACCTCAAAGAACCACAGCTTCGGAAGATCACGCATCTCCTCGTAGGCGCTCTGCACCGCAGACACCGCAAGCTGTCTTACTGCAAAATAAAGCATTACAGGCACCGACAGCGACACGAACTTGTTGAGCGTAAGCGCACCCATAATCATAGACAGCATACAGGGCACAGCCGAATAGAACGACACCGTTATCAGCCGCGACAGCGCCACAAGCGCCCTGCTCCGGGAGCCGAAAAGCGCATTGAGAGGATACTCCGAAAAGGACAGACTGCTTTTCACCGCTTCAAGCTGCTTGCCCTCAAGCCCCGAGAGATATTCCTGCGGCGAGGGAAAAGCGATAAGGCAGAACAGCCCGAAGATAAGCGACACAGCTATTATCATCAGCACCGCCGTTATAAGCGAAGCGGTCAGCTTTGAGAGGATATACCTGCGTCGTCCCGAACGTGTCACGCAGAGGCGGAAGTTGTTTGAGTTGACCTCATCGCAGAGCATCGGCACACAGGCAAGCCCCGTAAGCATAGGCAGGAACACCGCCGTCCACTCGCCGCCGAAGCCGCGAATGAACATACAGATATCGCTGTAAAGATAGGTACTCATCATCTCGTCACGATCGGCGTAGATAAGGAACTGTATGTAGTTGTAATTAGGCTGGTCGGCATTGCCGTTAAATACGGTGCAGGAGGTCATAAGCATAAGCAGGAACAGCGCCCCCGTGCCGAGCAGAAAGGGCGCTGAAAGGATATTCTTTTTCAGGTCGAAGCGAAGTGCAGCACCCATTTCATTACCTCAGAAAATGTATAATTCTCCGGTCAGCGCATCTACACTGAAAAGACCGCCCCAAACAGAGTATTCAGGGTTGCTCTTGGTGCTGTCACGGAACACCCAGAAGGGGCGGAGCACCATGTTGTTTTCTGTGTTCAAAAAATACTCCTCAGCACCGAATATGGTCTTTTCTCCATGATCGTCTTCTTCAACAAGGCCGTCGGCAGGCGGTATAACGGCAATATATGCAAGAGCCGCATCAAGCTCATAGGCTGCGGAGGCAGCAAGTCTGCCACTGAGTATATCCATAGCGCCTTTAAGAGATATCAGCTTATCACCGGGCTCCTTTATTTCCCCTTCGGATGGCGTGATATTCGTATACGCATAAGGGTGAAGCTGTGAATCTAAAAAGAATCCGTATGCTACTCTCTGAAACGGATAGAACGTTTCCTTTCTGTCAAAAGCTTTGACATCTATCACCGGGTTAAGATTGCCGATAAGAATGTTGCCGTCCTTATCATAAGTATCCATATAATATAAAAAGCCGTGCTTTCCATCTGGATATTTATAAACATCAAGCCTGTTTATCTTATATGAAATACCATCATCTTCACCAAGAATGAAATATGCGTTGAATAATCTTTCGGCTTCCTTGGCTGCATCTCCGACCGAAAGCTCTTTGTCATCGGTCATAATATAGGTATCGCCCAGTGCCTCCTCGTCCTCTGTGAACAGATATGTCTTTACAAGATTACTTTTTGTCCCGTAAGCAGATGGATTTCCGTACTGCTCAAAAAACTCATAGGTGATACCCATTGATCCTTTCCGAGATACTGAGACTCCGTTATCTATACTCTTTCCCTCAGGTGCATAGAATATCATTCCAAAATCTTCGTCTGTTGTTATACTGCCCTTCATTTCGGACGAAAGGTCATCTCCGAATATTTCGCTGACAGCCTTCCCGATCCTTTCTTTATAATCAGGGTAATCCCGAACCGTATCATAAACAGGCATCGTGTTACCATCGCCGATGCGCACATTTCTAATAACGATATTCGTATTGCTGCTCCTGATATCGCCCTTTGCTCTCGAACGTATCTCGTCAAGAGTAAGATATTCGAGATCGGGGCGTTGCTCCGTTTGGAAAATCGTCTGAACATTATCGAGAATACTGTTCTCGCGCTTGATTTCTTCGGGTGCTTCGGCGCAGGCGGCGAGGATAAGAGCTGCTATTGTAATAATAACTGCAGATTTTTTGTTCATAGATTACTCCTTTATATTTGCCGGTTATGAGATTTCAGACAAAATCCATACAGCAGCTGCAAATATAACAACCGCTGTAGGACTTGTTGAAGATTATATAGCGTTGATTGTAATGCATCAAACTGATGACTATACTGAAAAAACTAATGATTCCGATTATGGATATCGCTGAAAAAACAGCACAGCTGATTACGCCTTTAAATTTTAATCCCAATCTTTTTTTAGCAGGAATGGGTTTATTCTCATTTTCAATTGGACAGAATACTATTACAGTAAACATTATTACTGCAAAAATACTAATAATATGAATCACGTTTATCACCGCACAAATAAACCTGGCAAGAAAACAAACAATAATAAACGATGTACACATTAACAGATTGCAGCGAAAATAAGAATCGGCATGATATCCACCGGTAAAAACTCTTATAAACATAAAAACAACTAAAAAGAGTATTGATTCCAATATGGCGTAGTTACTATTCCAATCAATATTACCAAAACGATATTCAGAATCGAGGAGATAGTGATCTCAACTCCATATGGATGGTGCCCTCGGTGTCCTGGGAGTGTCCTAAAAATCAGCTCACTATTCTCCCGTCGCTGATCTCAATAACCCTCCCGCACTGCTCCGCGACCTTCGGATCGTGGGTCACAATGATGACCGTCCTGCCGGTCTCGTTGAGGGTGCGGAACAGCTCCATTATCTCCGCGGAGGTCCTGCTGTCGAGGGCGCCTGTAGGCTCGTCGGCAAGTATCATCGAGGGCTCGTTGACGATAGCCCGGGCTATCGCGACACGCTGCTTCTGTCCGCCGGAGAGCTTATTGCAGGGCTTCTTCGCAAGCTCCTCAATGCCCACAGAGCGCAGTGCGGCAAGGGCTTTTCCCTTTTTGTCGGATATCTTTTTCTTGGAGAAATTCAACGGTATCATCACGTTCTCCAGCGCGGTGAAATCCTCTACAAGAGCGAAATCCTGCATCACCATACCGATCTTTTCGTTCCTTATTATCGCGTACTGCTTCTCGGAAAGGTTCTTAACAAGCGTCCCGTCGATGGTGTACTCCCCCTCCTGATAGCTGTCAATGCAGGCGAGGATGTGCAGCAGCGTTGATTTTCCCGCTCCCGACTTGCCAATGACGGCCACCATTTCGCCGTCCTTTATCTCGGCGGAAACGCCGTGCAGAGCCTCGAATTCGTTGGCTATTTGGGGATTGTAGATCTTCACAATTTTATCGAGCTTTATCATATTTATTCCTCCTTCAGGACCTCGCGGGGTTCCGTTTTACCGATTATCAGCAGCGGCATTATCATCGCAAGGGCGAGGTAAAGCAGCAACACTCCCGCGCAGACCGCAAGCGGTATCAGTCCGAATGTAATAACTGTGTCCTTCATAAAGGTCAGCTTGCCGATCCCGAGGACGGCAGCCGTCAGCAGTACGGATACCCCGCAGGTGATAAGCCCCGCCCGCAGGCTCCGCAGAGCGCAGGACTTCCAGGTCGCGCCGCAGATATATAGTACGGCGTAGGCGTGCAGGTGCCGCTTGGTGTAGATCGCGCTGATAGATATACTTGAGATGACCGTAAGGATGAAGATGCAGAGTGCGATGGGAAACAGTGTTGTTAGCTGCTCAAAAATGTATTTGCGGGAGGCTTTGTCTGCATCCTCAAATGCGGTGTAAGAAACATTGTGGCTGCCCAGTGAGTCAAGTGATTTCCTGACCGTTTTCACTTCATCGTCAGCCATATTGCTGCAATCTATGAACTGTATGCCTCGTATTCCCGGGGGTATGTGGTATATCTCCAGAATATCGCTGCTTCGGATGAACATCGCATCGTTGTCGATGAATTCTGAATTATATACTCCGTAAATGTCCCGGTAATCGACCGGCCTGCCTGCCATATAAGGAAATGAGACTACAGAAGCCATGTTTTTCAGCTTGCCTACGACAACGAATTTCAGGTCTTCGGTTTTTGTTGGCTGATAGTTTTCATCCCATTCTGTCATAATGTCGGGAGCAGTTATGATGTCTCCGACACGGTAGCTGCTGCCGGGATTGACGACCGTCGGTATAAGCTTGTCCTTTGCGTAGGAATGCTCCGACCTGTCCGGCCATGACCCGTCCGATAGCAGCGGTGTGAAACGTTCAAGAATATCGGACGGATAAGCTATAAAATGCTGATCCGAGAGCTCGTCTCCGATATCTGTCTGATATGCAGCCCAGTTCGTCGTGATGATCTTTGCGCCCGGAAATTTTGCCTTGAATTCATCCTCTCTGAGATATCCGCCCTCATAGTTGACAAGATACCCCTTGCCTTGCAGGAGGTCAGAGAAATTACCGTACAGCTCATATCTTGACATTATCGCCGAGCTTAGAATGACCCCCAGCGCAAGAACTGCTGTGAGCTGTACCACCTCGAATATCTTGAATACCCTCAGACCCGAGCTTCTGTTCCGCGTCTTTGCCTCGATCAGGCTGTGCCTCTTCACAGTCAGCATTATCATAATCAGCATAACTATCCCCGAGCTGACAGCATATATCCCGAAGATCACAGCATACAGCATAAAGCTGTATGCGTTCTCAAAATGCTCAAACAGCGAGGCAAAGCGCTTCATCAGCAGCCTGTGCCACAGGAATTCCGTCAGTGCGAACAGCGGAAGGTTTATCAGCATACATTCGGTAAGATACATCATTACGGCACGCAGTTTACCGCAGCCACAGATCCGGAATATGGCAAGCTCCCGGCTCCGCCGTTCTAAAATATAGCGGTAGAGTATCACCATATTTACCGCCGCAAGTATGGCTATCAGCACCGAGATCAGCAATACCGCCCGGTAGTAATAGATCTCCTCAGCCTCGGTGAATTGAAGCTCTTCAATATAAGCTTTATCTCCGAGAACTACTGCGGCTTTTTCTTTCAGCTCGTTATACAGTGTGCTTGTAAGCTCCTGCTTGAAAGAAAGCGTGATGATTGATCTGTCAGGGCTGATCCAAAGCTCTGTATCATCCTTTATTGATGTAAACGGGATATAGATATATCCGTCAAGTTGTTTATCTGCTTTGATTATATCAAACCTTTCTCCCTCTATCGTTATGTATTTGTCATTACCGGAAAGAAGTCTGGCTGTCGCATTTCTGTCTACGACACCGACACTGCTGTGATGCTTTGGATCGTAAAGCTCGGTTCCGACCACGACATATTTTCTTCCCTTTGAATAATCTTCGTCACTTATATGATCGGCTATTCTGCCAAACGGAAGTATCTGACCGTTTTTTACTGTAAATGTCATCGATGCACCGTATAAGCCCTCGTCGTCATACTCGATCTCGGAATCATCCTCATAGTCTTTGTCTTCATATTTTTTATATCGGAAAAGATCATTCATAAATCCGTGTATCATCCCGACACATTCCAGATCATCGGTAAATTCGTCGGAAAGCGAAAGCAGTAATTCTGTCAGCCCGCCCTTTGTCACAGTCGATACCATTACTCCATGTTCGTTTTTGTGTGCTGTGCCGAGCTGCGGATATATCCGAAGAGACATTATCTGCTGATTTTCTCCTTTTCGGATATACGCATTGTAATTCTGATACAGCCCGTAAGAAAAGCATATCACCAGACAGGAAACGATGATATTCAGCACCAGCAGCAAAGCGAGAAGTCTCTGCTTCGTAAACATTGAGCAAAGATTTTTCAGTGAATATCTCACCGCGATCACTCCTTCCGGCAGGCAGGGTTTGGTCTGTCATATACAAATACGACAAGCAGACTGATTTCCCTCACTTTTCACTCAATACTTTTTTCGATCTCGGGTAAGTTTGTAGGGATGCACTATTTGAAGGTGCGGTTTTTGGCGGTATTGTCAAAAATCAGGGGCAAAAAAGCAAGCAGAGACAGGTGCCTCTGCTTGCTTTGCTTTTCCGTTTTCACTATGCCATTTCAATAATATGCTTTTCGTAATCGCTGTAATATACATCACCGTTTACGGCATCGACATATCCCATTATCCGCGGACGAGGGTATTGCAGATTGCCTTTGTTGTCCTGCTGCTCCTTGAGTACAAACGTCCACATAGGGCGATAAGTGAACTCTGTATCTCCCTCGGTGTAATAGCAGCAATATTTTAGAGCCGCTTCATTGACCGTAAAATTCATATTCTCTGCAAGACTGCTTGTAAGCTTTGTGCACGCTTCATCAAATGACATGATATCTGTAACTTCCTGCTTTGTCTCAAATCGAGCATCAAAGGTATTATCGACTCTCATCGGATGATCTGCTCCTCCCCAGAAGAATCTGAGGCTGCCTGAGCGCATGGTGCTTTCGGTTTCAATGCCATAGCTGGGTTCTGCCGGATATGCAGCAAACCCGCCGTCATCGAGGGAAAGTCCGTAATGCACTCGGTCATAGGTGATGTTCATCATTGCTCCGTATCCCGTATCTGCGATATATACTGCCGAGAGAACAAGCTCCTCATTTTCGTCAAACATACCGAGCTCCTTTAGCTCCTTGATATACTCATCAGAGCGGCTGACAGCATCAGCCGGCGAAAGCTGTTTGCCGTCAAGCATAGTGAGCTTTTCGGGAGGGATACTGTCAGGAGTATATCTGACATAATCATAACTGCCGATATCATTTACCTGCTCCGGAAAAGCAAAATCAACACAGCCGAGTAAAAAGCCCGCCCTGTTATTGTCAAACTGTGCGGAGCAATTATCTAAAGCTATCGAGGCTCCGAGCAGCTCATGCTGCTGTATCGGATTGCCGGAGTCATCTAATTCTGTCCAGAAATCACGCACCGATCTGTCATCAGGATCCACCTCTATCCCAAACACTGTTTTAACAGCATTACAAAGCACCTTCATATTGCCCTCCGGCTCATCGGAACGCAGAGAGCTTTTCAGGATATAGAATTTATCAGTATTCACCTGTGTCGGCTGACAGGATATCTTTATCCCTGTTTCAATGTTGCTCTGTTTGCTGACATCATCCTCTGAAATTACAGTGCTTTCGGTACTGTTATCAGCATTTGATCTTACATTCTCGGGGACATACTCGGGCGCGATCTCACGGCCTTCCTTTTCTTTAACTATGTTTTCCGGGACGTCGGCGCAGGAGGCCAGTATCGTTACGGCGGCAAGTGCGGTCAGAATAGCTGTTTTCTTCATGTTTATTCACCTCTTTCAACTGATGATGCTGTTGCAGCAAGAGACAAAGATACCGCCATCATCAAAGCAGCCCCCGCTGCCAAAACTCTCTTGAACATTTTCATAAGATTTTCCTCCTTATTTTTGTTTTTGACCGTTTACTTCTATCTTTATATACGACAGATTTTCAAAAACCACTCACTGTATTTGAAAATTTGTATGATCGCACAAATATAGAGGAAGGCGTTTGTTGATTATTACGACTTTGTCCTCTTGGATCGATATAGGAACATCGGTATCAAACCTCCAATCTGCATTAAAGCATTTTCAGATTATACAGTTTTAGTATCACTGTAAACGTAAATGGTCTCATTTGCAGTTCCGCGATAAACCTTGAATACGGATGCTACTCTGTAAGTGTTGCCGGAGTACAGAGTACAAGTATTGAAAAAATCATAAGCATATCCGTAAACAGTTTTTGTCCAAGTCTGAGATGTTCGCCAGCGGTTCCCGTCTCTCACTTGCAGAGTTTGAGTTATCTCTATTTTGGTCGTTGTGCTTGGACAGGTAATACAGCTACCGCAGGTCCTGGTTGAGCCGGAGACCGACAAGGATGAAAAGCAGGTCGTTGTATAGAGATAATTCATCCCTCTCTCTTCTGCAAAAACATTTATTGTCCCAAAAACGATTACAGAGACCAATACTGCAAACAGCGATATGATTCTTTTGAACATAAAAATCCCCCCTTTCTCCAGTAATGTCAAATCGAATACCGATTTCTATATCATTAAACAGAAGAAAGGGGGGAAAAGTGCAATGGTATTAGATTATTCTACTTTTTGCACAGATTTTGCGATCTCAATTAGTGCATCCTTGCTAACAGAAGACGTAATATAGAAGACATATTTCCCATTGTTCCAAATAATATGTGTCAACATATTATTGTCTGTCCATATCATAGCATCGCTGCTATGTATATCAACATGATCAACTATTGCGTTTTCTGTATTTACATTTGCATTACCAAAATCAAAAGTGTACTGAATGAAACTGATCGTTTGCCGGTCATATTTGTATTCTTTGTGAAGCATTTTCTCATTTTCAGAAGAATAGACGAGCTCATAGTCACTTATATCATATGTTATCTCATATATATCCGTTATTCGCTCAGGATAGTCAATACTATCTTCTGTCACCGACCTGACTTCCGAGTGATCAGAGAAAATGCTGACTATGAAATCAAAGAAAGGTTTTCTTAATGCGTCAACGCTCAAAACAGTTGTCATCGAAACGATCAGAAATGCTGCAATAATGCAGGCGAACCTTCTTGCCGATGTGCAGATCAGCGGGTAATATGATTTCTTCTGACGTTTTATAAGCTTTGAAATGTTCCTGGTATACTTTTCAGAAAAGATATGCTCCGTAGGGATAGCTTCGGAAAATTCCATTTGCTCGGGAACAATTACAGCCTGTTCAATAGCTTCAAGATCGTTGTTCATAGTATTTTTCCTTTCGGCAGAATAAAAGAAAACGGCATCTGGATTTTTATATTATAGCACAGTTTCAACAAAATTTAAATAGTCACGATGATCATTTTTGATAATTAAGCATATAAATTGTACTTAAATTACTAAATCAGCCTTGCCATCACAACACAAATGACAAGGCTGAAATAATAATCATAAGATCTTAAACCAACATAAACTGCTTCACACCCCCGCCTTATCCAGTTCATCCAGAAACGCCGGGCGGTTGTTGTATTTGTATCTGAGCTCTTCTGCGAGCTTGTTGGCGGCCTTTGCTCCGAAGCAGCCCATGAAATTACTGAGCAGCTCTGCGGTTTCAGAGTAGCCGCGACGGTCGATAGCGGCGGCAGCCCGTGAACGAATGTATCCGATAAATAGCGCCTTGGTCTCATCACGGAATTCGCTCTTGGAGAGCGTCCTAGCCATATCTGCGATGCTCGGCTTATGCTTGCGGCAGTATTCTATCATCAGATCGGTGCGCTTCTCCTTAACGATGATGTGCTCATAGCAGAGGTTTTCCGGCGCCGAAAGCAGGCGGTCAACTGTAGCTTTCAGCTTGTCCTCCGGGGTCATCTGCCTCAGCTTCACATAACTTTCGATGCTGCCGCGCAAGGTCATTTCACAGAGGATATCGCACAGCTTGCTGTTGTCCCCGGTGATGACATATACATCCTGCAAGCGGCTGAGCCATTCGAGACTGCGCTTTGATTCGCGTTCGTGTCCAAGGAGAGCGTAACGTTCTGCGGCGGCGAGATCATTTCTGTTCATCGCCTGACGGTATGCGAAATGCAGCACCTCATCATTCCCGGTATTCGCTGTAATGAATGCCGCAAGCTCATCGTCGGAGTACCATTTCTCTGCAAGCATCAGCTTGATCTCGGTGCTTTCATATCTGGCAGAATCGGCAAGCACAAAAAGCTCGTCACGATATTCCCTGTTTCCGCCGAATAGCAGAAGAATTATGAACCAGCGCTTTTCGCTGTCGTCAAACGGCAAAAGCCCCATTGCCGATGTGAGCGCTGCCCATTGTGCCGAGACCGCAGTTTCATCACCCGCAGCAATCAGCGCTTCGTTTATCTCCGCCAATGTATCCGCTGTTTCGTCCATATAACTATAGAGCAGATATGGGTCATCGGTACTGTCTCCGGCACGGTCGTTCATAGCCCGCAGCATCCCGAGAAGCACCCGTGTCTGATCGTTCACGTTGTCTGATGCTTTCACCGCTTCAATAGCTTCGGTAACAGCATCCTCCAGCTTTTCTTCGCTGTATTCATCATCTGTAAAAGCATCCTCAAAACCGATCATGAAGCTTTTCAGAATATCCTTTGAAGCATATCTCTCTATGTTCCGGCTCAGCTTGTTCAGCAGTGTCGGATCATCATATGCGGTTGTGAAAACAGCTTTGATTATCTGTTCCTTTTCTGCCTTTTCGAGAATGCTTTGCAGATCGGGGCGCCTGTTGTATTCTTCAATATCATCCTGCAAGGTTATCAGCACCGCTGCCTCATGCTTGCAATAGTTTTCTTTCGCATAGGGACAAGTGCAGAAGAGCGACCTGATATCGCCGTTGGGGAGAAGCCTTACTCCCACGGTGTAGGTCTCCGAGCCATCGACCCTGGCAGTGAAGAAGTCCCTGCCGGCTTTGCTGATCTCCGTGACATTCCCCTGCTCGACATAACCCTGACCGCGGCCGAGTATCCTGTCTTCAAAGATGCTTTCAAGGTCACAGATGTTCATTGGATCACCTCCGGGGTTTATGATACTTTAGCATTGATATCTGTGCAGCTTACTTTATGACAATCAGGGATCTCGGGAATGTGCGCATTCAGTACATCGGTAAGCATACCGTCAATATCGGGGACTCCGATCATCATGAACGGAGATGATCCATCCTCGTCGTCTTCATTTTCGGTGTCTGAATCAGATACCTCTACGTCTTCAGCGGCGGCTTCTTCATCGGATGTTTCCTCATCAGCTTCAAACATACTTTCCGATGAGAAGAATCCGTTAAGGATCTCAGCTGCGATATCGATCACATCAATGGAACAAACCTTTTCCGTCTCTCCGTCCCAGACATTCAATACCTCATAGCCGGGTATCGCACGGACACTCATCAGCGTACCTTCGGCCTTGAATCTGTTGTAGGCTCTGATATAGATATATGCAGCAAGTTTTTTGAGGATCAGCTCGCCATTCTGTTCAGGGGTGAGCTCCGTGTTGAACTGCGCAGAGAGAATAAGTCCGGTCATTGTTCCGGCCAGAGCCATGTTTTCATCATCGGCTTTGTCAAAAGAAACGAGCGGGGAATCAGCGCCCTTTCCGCAGGCATAGAAATCATGGGCATAGCCGAGGACGGACAAGCAGCAGAGCTCTTCTCTGGTGAAGTCATCCCCGGTGAGCTTTCCGCTTGTGAGATCATCGATGAATCCAGTCACGGTTTCAATGAAAGACAGATCATACTTCTCAACATTGTTGATATCCTTGATCCCGAGATCGTGCAGTACCATATTATTACCTCCTGTTAGTTTAGGTTTCCGTTGCTTCTATGGTTTCATTATATCAAAACAGTTGTTCAGAAAATCTATATCTAATCGGAATACATCAGTTTACCGTTTATCCATATCTCCAGAGGATAAAACCCATTCCGCTGGATATTTGGTATTACCACAAGCCGCTGAAAGTCCTCTCTCAGTGCTTTCAATGCAGCGGCTTCATGCTTGCAGTGTGAGTTCTCAGCGTAGGGACAGGTGCAGCTCAGAGCTTCGATCTCGCCGTCGGAATAAACGGTCATGTTCACGGTGTAAGGCTTTGAGCCATTGACCTGAACCGAGAAGCAGTCCGGCTCTGTGGGCTTGATCTCGCCAACCTTACCGCACTCATACATATACTCGCCGCGCCAAAGGATGACCTCATTCGTGAAAATACTTTCAAGGTCAAAGATGTTCATAAGATCATCCTCCTGTAACGTTCTTGGTATGGCCGGTCAATTACTTTCCGAAGCATTCATCGTAAAGTGTGTAGATCATTTTGCAGTTTATACAGTCATAGTATGCTTCGAGGAGTGCAAAATCCTTGGAATATAAAAGCATGTGTGCGTGGCAGGTATCATAATATCCGATCCCGGCTTTTTTGAAGAATTTGGTGTTCTGATCTTCAAGCTTTTTGAACAGCTCCTCAACAGCCGAAAGGTGATCGACAACCGCTTCTGTCGAAACATCATTAAATGATTCAGTTCCCCAAGCATCGTATACAACTGTGCAATACTCGATTTCGGTATCTCTGAAGAATATATCATCATAGACATTAAACTCATATCTGATCCTGTTGCTAAGTTCATCGACCCATTCCGGCTCTTCTTCAAACTCTGCGGCAAGTTCATCAGACACTGGGCGTTCAAAAGGCTGCGGATATGATCTCCATTTTTCAAGATACTCTTCATGCGTCATCTGATCCATTACTTCTTCATATCTTGGCATCTCACTTCTTGGATCAACATATTCATTTCCGGTAAGCCGCTCCATTCTAAAGACAGGACTCAACCCTGTCCAACAGGTGTCAGGAAGCTCTTCAAGTGATATTGTTCTGCCATTTTTCATAACGGCCGCGCCGTCAAAATAGTCAGATGAAGAAAACACGAAATCATCTGTTTTGCCGCTGCCCCAGCACTCTACACGGCTTCCATTATCCCCCTGGGCATCTATCCCCCTGACAATCCTTATGCTGCATACATCTTTAAGCGCCGCTTCATTATCCTTGTATGCCTTGAAGATTCGGCTGATATCAAACTCAGTGGGGTCCCCCTCAACAGCATCGGGAGCATTCGGATAGACTACCTCCATTTTACTGAAATCAATATCCTCGCTTGTCAGATCCTTTGTTTCTTTGTCTTCCGGAATACTGATAAAGTACTGAGCCATGCCATAATCTTCATAAAGCTCTTCCCAGTTCTCCTCAGTGGTGATCTTGATGTGCTTCTCATCGGATCCCGTCTTGACATCACTGTAAACCTTTCTCTCAGAGATCTCAGCGATGTTTCCGTCGTCATCCAGCTTGTGGCAGATGAGCTTGCTTGAAGTGATAGTTTTGATATACGGCAGCATGGTCTCATTGTAGAACTTAACTGCTTCGGGTGAGCTTCTGTCGATCACGATTTCCTGTTTCTGATACATTTTTATTCCTCCTTAAGTCTTACGTCCGGTTTTCTTCTTTATATATATTATACCGGATCAGTTGTTCTATAATTATATATCTGACGCTTTTCTTCAGCACACAAAAGAACTCCGCACAGCCGTTTCCAGCCGTGCGGAGCCCTTAGAAAGGAGTTGTTATATGACTAAGATTTATTTCTTTTTTCCAAAGAAGATCTCGAACAGTAAGTCCCAGCCGACCCTGCAAAACAGGTAGATCACAATAAATATCGCAACAAGTTTGAGTATCGACAACATACTGTTCACCTCCGATCTTCTGTTATGATATCATTATAACAGGTCAGATGTTCGGAATTTATGTATCTCAATACATTTCGGAGACTTTTTTCAGTTCATCAGCGAAGCCCTGCCTGATATCCTTCGGAGCCGTGATCTCGATGCCGTCGCCGTAGCGCATCACCCACAGATAAAACTGCTTGTTGATGCCGCAGGTCGCCCGGACAATTGCGTGATCGGCATCATCAAAATCGTCCCGGGAGCTGACTGTGTCACCAAGCTGTTCCAGCATTTCGTCCAGCAGATACCGTTTTATCTTGAAGGTCACGATCTCAAACCGCTCCACCGGAAATACGTCCACTACAAAGCCCGGAGCTTTCGGCTCCTGCGGCGGTTTAGTCTTGCTCACCTCGCCGCCTTTGATACTCTTGATGCGGTCTATACGATAGGTGCGAAACTGCGCCGTTTCCTCGTTGTAGCAGCGCAGATAAAATCTCTCGTTCATATAGATGACCTTTACCGGCAGCATATCCCGGTGCTTGTCATAATACACGATGTTCTTGTGAACATCAAGCTTACCGTAGCTGAAATTGATCTTGCGGTGCTCGGCAATGAGCCTGTGAATGGTATCAAGGTTGCCAAGCAGATCACGCTGTATCTTGCTGATATTGGTAGCTTCGATACGGCTGATGAGATTCCTGATCTCTGAGTCAGAGCACATACTTTCAAACTTTGTGATAAGGTCCTGCTTTTGCCTGAATGTCAGGAATTTGTTGATCGTCACAGTGTCCACGAGGAAGCGGATCTCATTGAAGGTGAAGCCCTTGCCTTTGAGGGTATAGTAGGCGGTATTGTGTGCGCCGCTGGTCTTTCGGATATCGTATCCCATAGTTTCAAGGCGCTCGATATCACGGCGGATGGTCAGTACGGAAACATTATCCATTCCGGAATTGTTGGCAAGGTGATCCTGAATATCGCGGATAGTCACCCCATGCTTATCGTCCGTCGCACGGGTGAGGTAGTTGAGTATGTGGATTATGCGTTCGTGATCCATGGAGCGACCTCCTTACTTTTTGATCCTCTTATAATACTCCTCCAGCTTCTCATCACATATCCTCCCAATCTCGGCTTTTTCCACATCGGTCAGATTCCTCCACACAGTCGGCTCGACCTCGATAATGCCAAGCGTTTTTGTATGCCAGAGCATCTGCATATCCTGAAAGCGTTTCAGCAGGTCGCAGGCGCAAGGAGCCTTGATCTCGCCCTTTTTGAAACTTGGCTAGATGCTCCTTACGTTCAGGAACGAATATCACCAAGGCATCAATCGCTGATTCCCCATATCTGCTTCAATCTGTTCACAGTATCGATCCACTTGGAAGAGCTTGGCTTAGATGCACTGTTCTGATTGGCAAAAAATCCGGGCTCACGAACGGCATTATCCTCATCGACCGTATATATCCATTGTATTTTTACAACATATTCCGCATTTTCAGGTTCATCGCTTTTATACAGATAATCGGCTCCGTTTTCTAAATCCGAAAAAGCAATTTCACGGCCGTCAATGTTGAACTTAACATCTTTTGCCTGAGTAACTGTATCTGTAACTAAACCATATCCAACGTAGCCTTTCTTAGGGATATACGCAAACACCTTGTCGCCAACGTTTAATCTTTTTAATGTACCTGAATACCAGCTTCCACCGCCAGCTGAAATAAACCCGTATTTTCTCGCGTCTTCCCATGTCCTTGAATGTTCGCCGCAGCCATAAGCGGCATAGGCAAATCCGTTCCATGGCCTTGTGCTGTCGGAGTCTAAAACTCTTTCTTCGATATCCTTGCCGAACCATGTTCTGCCAATTATCTGTTTGCCCTCACATTCATAGACGTTAAAAAACAGAATATTTATCAGAACATCATATTTGTCGCGAAGGTAGTTTATTATCCTTTCGGTACTGGCATCCATTTGCGAGGCAACAATGACCATTTTGACCTTTTGATTTATTGTATCAGCATCAAGAGTAAACTTGTTGTTAAACTTCTTCTGATATGCCTCTTCCAGTGATTTCGGAGCGCTCGGGTATTTTTCAGTATATTTTATATATATATCCAGAATATCTTTGAATGTGTAATTTGATACGCTTGCTGCATAATCAATAGCCTGCGCAGTTACTTCTCTGGGTGTCATATCCCGTTTAAGCTCCACGACCACAAGATCTCCATCAGGCTCCATACAAAGAAGATCAATATATTTGTTTGCTTCAGTACGGACCTGCTCACCAATGATAAGCCAGCTTGGATCAAGAATGTCAGTGTTCTTTACGAACAGTTTTTCAAGTTCTTTCTCGTCTATTACAATGCTCTTGACCTCTTTGCCGTCTTCAATATACCATAGATTCTGATGTAACATTCAAATATCCCCCTTGTCAGCTTTTTCTATTATCTCCGGGATCTTGTCACGGACGAGTTTGTTGTAGGTGGGCATAATAGATCCTCCTATATTTTGCTTCTTATGTGCTAAGTATCCAGTGCCTCCTGCTCCAGTTTGCAATTATTGTCAAGCATATACTGAACAGTATCTCTGAACTCTGTATCCAACAGATCAGTCAGTCTTTTTCTGTCATTTTCAGTCAACGGTCTGGAATAGCTTTTGTAAAGCTCCAGCGTGCTTGTATCCATTCTGAACGGCTTGAAATCAATTCCTGTTCTGGCACGCAGATGTAAAAGAATATAAAATCCGCCCGCATCAATATCTCCGAAATGAAGATACTCCGCTTCCGGATTACATTTAAATATCTTTTTGATGAAATTCCGGCGGTGAGAATTGTGATAACCTCCCAGATATACAGCGAGAGTCTGCGGATCACTAAAACGGTTAAAGGTGGTAAGATTTTCAATGGTAATAAGTCTGTTTCCGCCTATCCGTATTTCATCTATGCTTTTCAGAAGATCGGAAGAGATCGCTATATCACCTTTCAGCGCCGACAGATCAAGCTTCTGCCCGGAAATAACAATGCTTCCGTTTCCTTTGATATATACGTGTCCCGGATTCTTTACTATATTCAGATCCTCGAGAACAGTCTCCTCATCGGGGAAATCGCCGTACCGGAACAAGATCCAGGCAGCTTTCTTTTTTATTCTTTCAAACACTTTTGAATCGCTGTACAGCCTGATCGAAAAGTCTCTCTCATATGTCTCCTCGGTAACATTGAAGATCTCTTTGATCGCTCTCAGTGTTTTTTCAAGTTCATCAACATCCCCGTCAAACCGTTCAACTGATCTGTTGCTGCGAATACGTTCTGTCTGTGCAGAACAATACCTGTTCAGCACCTCATTCTCGTTCAGATATTTCTCCATAAGCGCAAGGAGCGTATTATTAAGCTCCGCTTTTGGTTTTCTTTTCAGATATTTATAGATATCGCCAAGACTGTCAGTGTTCAGTATCACAGACCGTTCAAATGCGTTTTTGGTATATCTGACCGTTACAAACCCCAGCTTTTCAAGCTCGCTGACAGATTCATTTACACTTCTGAACACATCGTATTCAGCGGGGTCTTTATATTTTGGAAAAAGCTTTTTAAGCTGTTCGGTGAAGTTCTGATTTGTTTTGTTTTCTCCTGAAAAGCTCTTGCTTCGTTCATACTTATCAACAAGGTGATCAAGTATTTTTTTCTCATAATTCATCATACGAAAATGCCTCTGTATAACTGTAATGATCTGCATCACTGTAGACCATAACGATATTGTCGGTCTGCTCTCCTATCAGTTCCAATCTTGTTGAGGGAGCAGCAAGGATGATCTGAAAATCCTGAGATTTGAAGAAATCCATCATGCTTCTGATCCTTTCCTCATCCATTTTATCAAAGGCTTCGTCAAGCATTATGACCCTGACGGTTTCACCTGTATTGTATATCTGAGCAAAGGAAGCCGCGATCGCAACATAGTATGGGGTCTGTGTTTCTCCGCCGCTTTTCTCACGGTATATCTTCGAGAACTTCTGTGACCTTCCATCTCTTGTGACTATGTCTATATCATAATCCATATAGCTGCGATAGTCAGTATATTCACGGATAACGTCTTCACCCTTTTCGTCCGAAGCAGTCAGCTTGGAAAACAGCTCTTCCATTTCATCGTGATATTCCTTGTCAAACTGCGTTGAGAACAGATTGAACTCTCCGAGGTTGAAGTTGGACATTATCATTTCATAGAGCTTGCGCTTGCTGCTGTCAGGCGGATAAGAAAACTGATAAGAGTCATTACCGTAGTAGATAGGTTTCAGCGTTTTGTTCAGATCCTTGAAAAGCTCCCGGGCCTTTTCGATGTTCTCACGCATTTTTACAAGGAAGCTCTCCCTGAATTCAATTTCGCAGTTGTTCCGAATAGCTGTCAGTTTTTCTTCATAAGCTATCAGATCATGTCTTGTCAGCGTGTTATATTCTTCTGAATAGATGCCCATAACGCTGAGCCCCGTGCCGAGGTCTCCGTCCTTGTACTTTGACTGCTTGACATTCAGAGCGTTCACCTTGTCATTTCTGCTGTTTTGCAGAGCTGCCTTTCTGGGTTGATAATTAGTATAGATCGTATCGGAGGACTTTGTTCTCTTGTGATCGTCATATTTCTTCCGCGCTTCTGAAAGGGCGGCATCATTTCCTTCGCTCATTTCTTTGATATCCTGCTCGTTGTGATTTGCTGCTGTTTCATGCTCAATCATCGTTGAAGTGTCTGTGTTAATGCTGGATGTGATCTCTGTAATTTCAATAATGATTCCATCTCTGCGGCTTTTAGCCTGGTCAACTTCCTTTTTCAGCAAAGCGGCCTTCTCCTGCAGCTGTAAATATGTAGGATCATTTTCGGCTTCTTTTAAATCGTTATTCAGCTTGGAAAGCTTTTCGTTTATCCGCTTGAGTTCAAGCGGGGATGTTATAACATCTGCAAGCGTCTCAAAATTGCAGTACCCTATCAAATCCAGTGCGCTGTTTGCAGCCTTTATCCTGCTTTCAGCTTTTTCTTTTTCTGTCTTTTTTTCGGCATATTCCTTCTTTTTTATCTCCAACTGTTTTTGCAGGGCATATTTGCCGATATACGGCATCCTGTATATGTCGGGATTTATCTTTCTTAGTGCCTTGCCTTGATAAAGCATACACCCGGAAGTAACAGATGTTTCATACTGTTTCAGCTCATCTGCCGAGCTGCACATTCTTACCTTGTTCAGTACATAGCAAACAAAAGCCTTTGCATATCTGTTTTCGGTAACAATAACGCTTGCAAGGCTGTTTTCTTCCGCAGAGGTATTTGTGTCAAGCCTGGCTGTGTTTACAACAGCCGCAGTATGAACGTGGGCTTTGTTCCTGTCATAGACTGATGCGGCAATATCATAATACTGAGGTTCGACTATCAGATAGAATCGCTGAGTATTGAGATAGCCCTCGACTGCATTCTGCCAATTCTTATTTTCTTCAGATATTTCCAGCAGATCAGCAAGAACATATACGGGCGCATTGATCCCTCTGTTTGCAAGCTCCTGCTCTATCAGTCCTTTCAGCTTAACAACATTCGGATTATATGTGATCTTATTCTGTTCAAGGCCCTTTATTTCCTCGGATAGTCTGTTCAGCTCTGCTGTCAGTTTCTGCTGCACAGCAGTGCAGGTTATACGTTCGCTGTCTATATCCGTTTTAGCTTTTTCAAAACAGCTCTTTATGTCAACAACTATCCTGTTCCTGACTTCGGCATCGGCATCATGCCCTTCCAAAATACCGAGCGACTGATCTGATATCTGTATCAGGGATGGAATGCCTTTTCGGGCAGCTTTTAGCCTTCTGAGCTGCTCGTCCAGCTTATCGGCAGCCTGTTTTGCTGCATACCGGTCTTTTTCTGCGCTGCCGATATCAGACTTGATCCGGTTTATAAGTATCGCATTTTCGCCGGACTTCAAAGCTGACAGCAGATCAGCGTATTTCTCATTAAGCGCGTTATACTCATTATCGAGTGATCCGCTTTCCGATCGCAGTTGAACAAGCCGCTGTGTGTCCGCAGCGATCTTGTTTTTCAGTTTCTCTGCATTGTCACGGTTGGTTCCATATTCGGCTATTTTTATCAGAAGATCGATCACAAGGATCTGCCGGTCGATATTCCGTATATCACTGTATGTATTCTGTATATCTTCAAGCTGGCTGACCTGACGCTTTATCTGCTCAACTATGCCCTGCATTTCTTTGAGATTATTGATATTCTCTCTCAAAGCCTCGATATCAACTTCTTTTTCGGGCAATATGAACTGTGAAACAAAGGATTTAACATCCTTCATAGGTTTAAAAGCTATAGACTTAGGAAGCAGTTCAAAAAAACTGTCCTGCAAATGCCCGAGGCGGTGTCTGAAACGATTCTTTGCCTCTTTGTCGGTATGTATAAATGTTATTTTTCTTCCATTGTTTTTGAATTCATTATCCATTGCAGGCTTGTTGTTTACAATAAAAGAAAGCTGCTCAAAAGAACCTTCTTCACAAAACCATTTTCTTCTGACATCGCTTTCAAGATCGGGAGAATCTGTTTTGAGACCCAAAACAAAGAACCTGTCCTTGCTTTCTTCATACATCTCAATAGCCACATAGGATATGACTGCTCCTTTTCGCAGATATTCATTGCCTTCCTCGCCTGTCTTGCCTCTGACATAAGTTTTAAGCGAACGCTTGCTGTCGCTGTTGGCCGCCTGATTGAAGCGGTGAGTATTGGTCGTCAGGATCATCTGTATCGCATCAAGGACAGTCGATTTTCCTGCTCCGTTTTCTCCCGAAAACAGATTGCTGCCTTTGAATTCGATCGTTTCATTGCTCAGATAATGCCAATTGATAAGGCGGAGCCTATTCATCCTCATCTTCGTCCGTTGACTCATCAGCTCCACCTCCGTTCACATATTTGTTCAGCTTATCTCTGGACTGCTCATATACCTGATCAAGCTGTGCCGGATCAAAAGCCAAAGTTACCGATGCATAAATTTGTATCCTTGTTTCCGGGTCGCTCATATCACTGTCAAGATTGTTGATTATATGATACCGTTTCAGCAGTCCCAAAGATGTTTTCAATTCATGTTTTTTCAGCCTTATCCCTGTCAGGCTGCGGTATCTGTCATATATCTCATCAGACTGTGTAATGACTGAATCTGTCTGCGACAAACGCTTCTTTTCCTCAATATAGATGAGCCTGATTATCAGAAGGAGAATGCTGTCCAGCTTGCGAAGTCTGATCCTGCCTGTTCCGAACAGATTGTTCAGAGATATGATACCCGAATCCTCATTGAGCACGACCTCATATCCGAGAAGGTCGAAATAAGCCTTGAACAGATCCTTTTCCTTGAGGACGAAATAATAGCAGTTCTTTGTATCAGGGCTCTCTTTAAGAATAAAGCACTCGTTCAGCAGCTTGTTAGCATTTATCCTGAATTTTTCTCTTGATACATTTTCGAGCAGCTGTTCAAGCAAAGTGTCTGCATTCATCTTATCTCACCCTCTTTTTAATCGTAAAGTCCTTGAATCTGAAACCGTTTTTGGTGATATATTTGTCATCGGGGACGATCATATAGCTTGACTTTTTATCCTTGCCGTACAGGCTTATAAAGATCAGCCGGATAATATCACGGCGTGTGACCGTATCTATCTCGGATGCACGGATATCGGTTCTGTCCTTTAACAGTTCGCTGACGTACAGATTGATATTCTTTCTCGAAAAACGGTTTGCATTCCTTTCCTTCAGAGCGTTCTTTCGTTTTTCTGCAAGCTCTTCCGGTATGATCTGAGGATCAAATATATCATCGACCTCTGTGATCTTTTTAGTGACCGAAACAGGCTTCAAAGATTCACCGCTGATAAAGCCCTGCGGAAACATATTGAAGATCCTGCAATAGCATTCGGGGATATCATCGTATATGCTCCCGTCCTCCTCGGCGTTGAATGCAGAGGCAAGTTCCCGGAGAACAGTAGAGATCTTTCCCTCTATATTGTTGCTGTTCATAAACGCGAGCTTGGCTCTGGAAACAGCACTTTTGAGATACTTAGTGTGCTTCTTAACTATCTCTTTCTCTATTTCATCGTAGGAGTCAAAATACTCTAAAATATTGGTTACGATCTCACGGATCTTGTCATCGGCAGTTTCCCTGTCGTTCTCATTTTCTATGTTCTGATATCCGATAGCCGCACGTTCCATTATCTCTTTATCGTTGAGTATCCCGCGCAGCCGGCTTTCAATAACATTTCTGAAACGCGAGACATTGTCATTGGTCTTCATCCTGTGATAAGCCTTGGAGCCGATGTTTTCATTGTACGAGAAAAAATGCTCCATCAGTTCTTCAGGACTCTGTCCGTCCGTAAGTTCATCTATGTATTTTCGGATGCTTGTATTCAGCTTTTTGAGCTCAGTAAACAAAGCGAGCGTCCTGTCATAAACAGGCTTTATTATCTGCGGATACGGCCTGTCATAGAGCTTCTCGTTCACCAGCAGGGAATAAATCGCCGAAACCTCGCTTTGATATTCCATCTCATTGGTATCGGTAATTGAGATCAGCGCCTGCATTATAGTCACCGAATGATTCGGCATTATGATCTTCTGGCGGTTATCATTGCCGTACTCATATTCTATCCAGCCGTATGCTTTCAGCTTTCGGAGAAATTCTCCGGCTTTAGCTCGAGGATCAACAAGTATTTCGTTTTCCTCATCGAACCGTATCTCCGAGATGTCAGACTTGTTAAAATAGTCTGTTAGTTTCAAAAGCAGGATCTCTCTGTCAATGCCGTATGACAGCTCCGAACGGTAGGAGTTATATATGATATCGAGGCAATCAACGAAAATGTTTTGATATTTGCTCGTAAGCACCTTGAAATAATCAGCGCCCAGTATGCTGAACAGATCCATTGATCTCACCTCTTGATTTGATCGGTATTGGTGTAATAAAGCTTGATCAGTTGTTAACGATCACAGAAAACCATTTCTCAAAAGAACATATTATATTTAATCAGTCATATTATATCATAGCTCAAACTTTTGTCAATACATTTTTTTGGACAGTTATCCTTTGTAGTTGATTGGTAACATCTATAAAGTACAACAAATCAAATGAATTCTGATTTTTTACCATAGCAAGTGATATACGCCCTCTTCTGAGCTCTTGTCAACGCTACATATACCAAACATCTTTCAGCTGCTTAGCTTTCTCTTTCAGCAATTGGGTCACTATGATCAATTGATGCCTCTAATGGTACAATACGATTATTAGCCGAAACAATAAAAACGTACTGGAATTCCAGTACCTTTACACGGTGCATAGTAGCAATTCTTATACAGTCATGTGTGAGGTCATCCGCTTTAGAGCGCTTTATCTGATATACGCTGTGTAGTTTTTTTCCTTGGCCAAAGGTGATATACCGATGCAGTTCAAAGCCTGAGCGCCGATTTCATACGTATCTATTTCCTTTATCATCCATTCTTCGTCACGAATGATAAGTCTCATTCCGGGAGCATATTCTGTCATGTTTTTCACCCTCGTCAATTTTTTGTACATAAGTGTTACAACAATATGGGTATATCCCAAAAAATTATAGCACATTTCTACAAAAAATACAAGTATTATTGAAATATAATACTCTTTTTTTAAAGCTTTTGAAGTTGCTATCAAATGATTGCAGAGCTTGTTTTGAATTCAATCTCATATAATGCAATTCCTGCGCATATTTAGGCAATGACAGGTCCCTCAGATTTGATACCTAGCTCCTGTTTCTTCTGCTGAATAACCTGCCGCAGCTTCTTATCCACCTTCGGCTGCATCCTGTTCTGACTGCGCACATAGTCATCCTGTATTATACAGATCATTTTAGTTTTATTATAAAAAGCACGGCTTCATAAAACGCAAAAACACTTCTGCCGTGATACAGCAGAAGTGTCTGAAACATCTTTATTTTAGTGACAGCTCTTTAAGCAGTTGATTTTTCTTTTCCATCCAGCCGCCTTTGTAATAGGTGCAGGTCCACATATCCTTGGCAAGGTAATCGTTCGGGTCATCTCTTACAGCAAATGCACGGCAGCCGCCTGCACAGGCGTTTTTATACTCACACTGCGCACATTCCGGATTGTGAGCCATATAATCGCTTATACTGTAATTGATTATCTGCATATACAG
>CAMNNQ010000152.1 GCA_946545645.1 uncultured Clostridia bacterium
ATGCTTGAGATCAAAGGTCTCAAAAAGAGATTCGGCGATAAGGAAGTCCTTAAAGGACTGGACCTTAACGTCCCGGAAAAAAGCATTTTCGGATTTATCGGCAAAAACGGTGCCGGTAAGACAACTACCATGAAGGCTGTGCTTGGCTTTCTGAAGCCCGATGAGGGCGAGATCTTCGTCGGCGGGGAGAAGGTGGCATACGGCCAGACAGCTACAAACAAGCTGATCGGCTATCTGCCGGATGTCCCGGAATTCTATCCGTTTATGACCGCGCAGGAATATCTCGCCTTTTGCGGGGATATCTCCGGGATGGATAAGCAGGAGATCATGAAGCGCAGCGCAGAGCTGCTGGAGGCTGTCGGCCTCGCTTCAGAGAAGCACCGCATCAAGGGCTATTCGAGAGGTATGCGCCAGCGCCTTGGTATTGCACAGGCGCTCCTCGGCAAGCCAAAGCTTCTTATCTGCGATGAGCCGACTTCCGCTCTCGACCCTGTCGGGAGAAAGGAGATACTGGATATCCTCATCCGAGCAGCCGAGGAGACAACAGTTGTCTTTTCGACACATATCCTTTCTGATGTTGAGCGGGTATGTACCGATGTCGCCCTGCTCAGAGACGGTGTGATATCCCTCTGCGGCAAGCTGGCGGATATCAAGCAATCCTACCGCACCGACGAATACATCGTCGAGCCTGAGAGCACAGAGGCCGCCATAGCTCTTGTCAAGGCCTTCCCGATGCTGAAAGGTAACGGCAGGGGAGCCCTCACCTTCCGGGAGACTGATCGCTCTCCCTATGAGGTCATGAGCTTTATTGCCGAGAAAAAGATACCTGTCCTGAAATTTGAGAGAGTCGAGCCGACGCTTGAATCCCTCTTTATGGAGGTGGTCAAGCAATGAGACAGCTTCGTGCATTTATCGGAAAGGAATTTCTCGCCCAGAGGCGCTCCGGGAAGATATTTATCCTTCTTGCGGTCTTCGTGGCCTTTGCAGTGCTGAGCCCTGTTACAGCCAAGTTCCTGCCAAAGCTGATGGAATTTGCTTCCCAGCAGGATATAGGCTATAAGATCGAAGTCAACAGAAACGTTACCGCTGTCGATTCCTTCGACCAGTTCTTCGGGAACGTATCTACGGCTATGATAGTGTTTTTCATAATGCAGGCCAATATATTTACCAAGGAATATTCCTCGGGGACGCTCCTCCTGGCGCTGACCAGAGGTATGGAGCGAAGGAAAGTCGTTTTCGCCAAGGCGCTTACCCTCTGCTTCGTCTGGACTGTCTGCTACTGGATATCCTATGGAGTATTCTACGGTATCACATCCGCTATGTGGGATATCACAGCGGCAAACGAGCCCTTTATGGCTGTAACTCTCTACTGGATCTACGGTATCTGGTATATCGCTTTGCTGATCTTCTTCTCGACAGTTCTGAGATCAACGGTGGGAGTTATCTGTTCGCTGGCTGCCGTTTCCCTTTTCAGCGACCTTATCGTCGGTATCTTCAAGGGGATCGATAAATACCTCCCGACCCATTTCGCCGGGGCGGCAAAAATAATCCACGGCCAGGATTTTTCCTATATGCCTGCTTTTGCGATAATGGCTGCGATGATAGTCATCATGCCTGTCCTGAGCATACCTATATTCAACAAGAAGCAGATCTGAGCCGTAAGCCTGTGTATCACGAAGGCAGCGGCAAATAATAAAACGCAAAACGGTCTTTCCCGCCCGCTGCGGGGGAGATCTGTTTTCCGTTTCCTCCCGAGCATTTCATCAGCGAGGGGAGGCCGGTAAAAGGCGGTGTGAACAGCGTGAAAGAAACTATGGAAAAGCCCTCAACAAAGAAATTGATAAGATATCTTGTCATCTTTGCCGTAACAGCAGCGGTGATGTTCGGCATCACTGTCCTGACAGCATTGATACCGAAGTCCGCTATCAGGGAGAATGCTCTCTCTTCTGCCGACCGTCTCTCGGAAAACTGGGGTACGCACAGCCTTATCGAGGGCGCGGACGGGACGAAATACAGCCTGACCACCGATCTTATGGTGCTGTCCGTCGCCTGGCATCAGGAGCCTTCCGACCCTCTGACTACAGCTATGCTCTCTCCTATAGACAAAAACCTCAAAAGCCCGGAAGTCAGGCTGGTGCATAATGCCATTGAGAACGATCAGCCTTACAGCGGCCAGTATCTGACCTTATGGCACGGTTCCTCGGCACTGCTGCGGCTTCTCCTGACCGTAATGCCGATACAGGGGGTATATATCCTCTGCGCAGTGATCCTGGTAGGTCTTGGAGCCTGGCTCCTTGTCATATTTATCCGCCGAAGGGACTTTGTCGGCGCCGGAGGCCTGCTTTTCGCCGCTATAACAGGCTTCTACTTCTCAGCACCCTTTTCTCTGGCACAGTTCTGGCCTTGTGCGCTGGCGCTGGGAGGTTCTGCTGCCGTCCTTATACTGACTGGAAAGGGCAGCTTCGCGGGCTTAACTCCGCTTTTCCTCCTTTCGGGTATGCTGACCGCCTTTTTCACCGAGCATCGCGCCGAGCTGCTTTGCCTGCTCCTCCCTCTTCTGACGGCGCTGAGAGCCGCAAGGAACGCAGAGGAGACTCCCTCGGAACTGAGAACTGCCCTTTGCCTCTGCGGAGCCTGGGCAGCGGGCTTTTTCGGAATGCTGGCGCTGAAATGGCTGCTGGCTGCGATCATCCTCGGAGATAATACCATTCCCTATGTCCTGGAAGATCTTAAAACTCTTGTCAAGGAGAATATCGGTCTGAATATGTCTGTCCCCGGGAGGATAGGGGAGAGCCTTAAAAGGAATCTCGGCTGCCTTTTCCCCTTTGGCTGGGGCAAGGGCGGGACTGTTGCGGCGATAGTCGCTTTCGTTATTGCAGCCTATCAGGGCTATGTTTACCGCAAGGGCAGACCGGACTGGAAATACCTGTCGGCGCTGCTGCTTATCGCTCTCCTGCCTCTGATAAGGCTCTCTCTCTTCTCCGGAGAGGGATACCGCTACTATTTTGAGACTTACAGAACTCTCAGCGTCACTATGGCGGCGGCTGTCTTTGCTCTGGAATCATTGACAAAGCCTGCAAAAGACCGGCGTAAAGCCGCAGAAAGCCGCTGAACGGAAGCTCATGAATGCGAAAACCGTATATCCTTACCCGGCGGTAAGGATATACGGTTTTGATTTAAATTGCTGTAATCAGAAAGAGGGGAGATATGTCTTCGTTCTTTCGCAGGCAAAGTATACGCCCGCAGTGCTCCTCCTTAAAGGCCGGAAATGGCGCATAAACGCCTTTGCAGAGCTGCCGGATCAGATATAGCCGATCCCGGCTTTTTCGAGAGCCTGTTTCTTTTTGGCGGCCTTTTTCTCGGGGAAAACCGTAGCCGTCCCGCTGCGGACGATCCTGACGGGAATGCCGCGTTTATGCGCCCCCAGCGCTGTGGAGGTAACGCAGCCGTATTCGTCCAGCCCGCAGAGATGCAGCTCCCGGTAGCCTTTCTTTTTGACGAGAGCCAGCAGCTCTTTATTGGTCAGAGCGTCTCCGAACAGCTTGTCGAAGCAGAGCTCAGAGACTATATCCAGCCCCTTATAGAGCTCGGCACCGGCTGTGCCTGCGATGGAGTAGCCGAAAAGCAGGCGGTTGGTAGGAAAGTTCTGTATGATATGCCTGATGTAGATGACATCGCAGCCATTGTCTTTGTAGCGGTGTATGACGCTGTTGACATCTGCTACCAGCTTATCGGTGTCATATGAGAATCTTTCCTTACGCTTATCCCAGAGGTAATCGTTCTGCATATCGATAACGATCAGTGCTTCTTTCACAGTGTTCACCCTTTTCTCAGAGCCTCAGCGCCCAGTCTATGGCCAAAGGCATCCAGCCGGCAGCAACGGGATTGAGCTGCCCCTCCCAGGTCATTGCGGTGATGTCGCAGGTAGAGAGACCGTGCCCTCCTGTGGGGTAGATATGGCATTCAAAGGGGATATGATTTTCCGAAAGCCTGCGCATATAGAAGAGAGTGTTCTCAACGGGCACACAGCCGTCGTCGGCACAGTGCCAGATAAAGGTCGGGGGAGTCTGCTCTCCGACTCTGTCCTCCAGAGACATAAGCGCTCTGAGCTCAGGGTCGTTATCCTCGCCGCCCAGCACGTTTACTATCGTCCCCTCATGAGTGTAGGTCTTGTCGGAAGTAAGGACAGGGTAACAGAGCATGGAGCCGTTGGGCTTTATATCCTCGGGGGTGCAGCCGAGGGGAGCGGTAAGGGTCTCGCTGTTCCAGAAATTCGAGAGAGTCCCCGCAAGGTGCCCTCCGGCGGAAAATCCTGCGACGATGATCTTATCCGGGTCTATATCGAATTTTTCGGCATTCCCGCGGATGAACTTCATAGCTGCTGCGGCTTCAAGAGCTGCTGTCGGAAAGCGCTTCTTAACGCAGGAATATCTCAGCACAAAGCAGTTGAAATTATGCCCGAGAAATCTGAAAGCGATAGGCTCCGCTTCTCTTTCGGAACACCAGTCGTAGCCGCCGCCGGGGCAGATGAGTATGGCTCGTCTCCTGCGGACGCCCATCTCTTCGTTATGCAGATTGGTATAGCAATCCAGAGTAGCGCGGCAGCCCTCTGGATCAAGCCCTGCGGCTGCATAGTTAACATCTAATTCAAAACTTTCAAAAGGCATGATCTTTCTCTCCTTTACTGTTTTCAGGCGCCTGCTGCCCTTGTATTTCAGTTGTTCGCTGGTTTATTCCGTCGGGATATTGACGGTAACGATATATCCGTCCTTGTTGTCGCCCGAGAGGGTGTAGTAGTATTCATTGTTGAGGCTGTCCAGGGGCAGGGGGATGTTGGTAGTCTTATCGCTGCTCTTCGGGACATAGTAGAGCGCCCAGCAGCTCCCGTCCTGGTCTTCGTAGGAGAAAGGCTCCTTGATGGTGTATTTCTTGATCTCATCCAGGAATTCTTCGAGACACCATTCGTTTTCATTCATTATCTCCGCATGGGGCTTGCCAACAAATCTGAAATGGTCAGCCTTGGGGGAGACACCTGTTAATGCTTCCTTCTCCGGCGGATATCTGACTATCAGACCGTATTTCTGGCAATTCTGCCCGAACCAGACGTATTCGCCTGTCCCTGTGAATTCAGGGAAGGTCCCCTCGGATTCGTAGTAAAGCCTTACATCGAAGGCAAGACCGCTCTCGTGCTCGTAGCAGCCCTTATCCTCTCCGCCGTCCTTGAGGTAGATGTCGGTAAGCATTATCGTTGCTTTGCCGGTCTTTTTATAGAAATCGGAGACCATTTCGTTGAAGGCTGTGAGAGTGCGCTTAGTCCCGGTATTCACCGTCGCGGAAGCGGAGGCGACACGCTGCCCTGCGCTGTTGTAGAGGTACTTGAAATTGCTCTCCATGTCCTGGGGCTCGCCCTCGTATTTAAAGGCGGAGTTCAGCAGGAGAAGGTCTCCCCGGTGCAGGCTCTCAGTGTTGCGGACATTGAGGTAATGGAAATTCTTTTCCAGCCCTTCGGCCTTGAAGGGGACGATAGTCGGCTGCTCCTGGGGAGGTTCTGTTTTGGTGACAGTAGTGGTGACGGCAGGCTTCTTATCCGGCTCATCATCCTTTTCAGAGCGGCAGGAGCTGCCTATCGCCAGAACGATGAGGAGCATGGCTGCCATAGCCAGTGCGATGTTCTTGTATTTGTAATGTCTTACTACGGCTCGTCCGCTCATATTGTGTCACCCTCTCCCAAGAGTATCTATACATCGTATATTATAACATAATTCGCCTATATTGTGAACCCTTTTTTCCTGCGATCACATATTTTTGAACTTTTGCACAAACAACTCTTAAAAGCATTATGCAAAATGCAGTATGTCTGGGTCTTTTCAAACGGGCTAAAGTATGGTATAATATTAACAGTGATCATCGATAAATAAAGAGCAGCTATCTGCTGCCGGTCGTTTCGTGCAGATGATCTGTTTTTGATCGATAAAAGTTACGGAGGGCAGCTATGCTTAATGATTATACCAAACTCAAAAAACTTGCGCTTGAAAAGTATTTCTCGCATCTGAACGAGCCCCAGAGGAAGGCAGTCTTCAAGACAAAAGGGCCTCTGCTCATCCTCGCCGGTGCCGGAAGCGGGAAAACTACTGTGCTTATAAACAGGATCGCCAATATGATCCGCTTCGGGAGCGCCTATTCTTCCGAAAATGTGCCCGCATCCCTGTCGGATGACGATATTGCTTTCCTTAACGACTTCGCCGCAGGCAGGAGCGACGACGGCAGACATCTGGCGGATATCGTCGCAGAGGATACTGTCAGGCCCTGGAACATCCTCGCCATAACTTTTACCAATAAGGCCGCAGGCGAGCTGAAGGACAGGCTGGAGAGAATGCTGGACAGTGAGGGAGAGGGCATAACAGCCTGCACCTTCCATTCCCTCTGCGCACGCATCCTCAGAAGAGAGTGCAGTAATATCGGGTTCTCCAACACTTTTACTATCTACGATACCGACGATTCGCAGAGAGTCTGCAAGGCAGTCCTCAAGGATCTTGATATCAATGAAAAGATCTTTACCCCAAAGCTCGTCCTCTCCCGTATCTCGCATCAGAAGGATATGCTGGCCACGCCGGCAGAGTCTCTGGCGCAGGCAGGAGATTACCAGGAGCAGACTGTGGCGCAGATCTATGCCGAGTATCAGAAACGTCTTGCCGAATCCAACGCTATGGATTTTGACGACCTGCTGTTCAATACTGTCAAGCTCTTTGAAAAGTTCCCGGATGTCCTCGACCATTATCAGAATCTCTATAAGTATATAATGGTGGATGAGTATCAGGATACCAATATGGTGCAGTTCATGCTGGTCTCTCAGCTTGCAAAAAAATTCGGAAACCTCTGTGTCGTCGGAGACGATGACCAGAGCATCTACCGCTTCAGGGGAGCGACTATAGAAAACATACTTTCGTTTGAAAAGACCTTCGACTGCGAGCCTGAGACAGACGTTATCCGTCTTGAGCAGAATTACCGCTCAACTCAGAATATCCTTACCTGCGCCAATAAGCTCATAATGAACAACCTTGAGCGTAAGGGCAAGAACCTCTGGACTGATGCCGGAGACGGGGAAAAGGTAGTCGTCTATAAGGCCGCCGACGAAAAGAGCGAGGCGAAATTCATAGCCGATACCGTCCTCGAAAATGTCGGAAAAGGGAAGAAGTATAACGACCACGCTGTCCTGTACCGCACCAACGCCCAGTCCCGCGAGATAGAGCTTGCCATGAGCCGAAGCGGTGTGCCTTACCGCATATACGGAGGCCTCAAATTCTACGACCGCAAGGAGATCAGAGATGTCCTTGCTTATTTGCAGGTCATCAATAACGAGAACGATATGCTGAGGCTCGCCCGTATAATCAATGAGCCCAAGCGAGGCATCGGTGACGCTACTGTCAGCACTATAGAGCAGATCGCCTCCGACCTGGCTGTCTCTCCGATACAGGTAATGATGGAATCCGAGGAGCTGGCGCCTATCGCAAGAAGAGCTCCGAAGCTCAGGGCTCTGGCAGAGCTGTTCCGCTATTTTGCGGATATAGCCGAGACACTTTCTCTGGCAGAGCTGCTGGATGAAGTGTTGGACAAGACCGGATACAGAGAGATGCTGGAAGCCGAGGGCGACGAGGGCGAAGGCAGGCTGGAGAATATTGCCGAGCTGAAATCCTCTATGGCGGAATACGAAGAGAACACCGAGGAGCCTACCCTCTCCGGATATCTTGAGGAGATCGCCCTTTACACCGATATCGACCGCTATAACGAGAACGACGATTTTGTCGCTATGATGACTATACATTCAGCCAAGGGCCTTGAATTTCCGTGTGTGTTTGTCGCGGGAATGGAGGAAAATCTCTTCCCCTCCTCCCGTTCGGCAGAAAGCGAGTCTGAGGTCGAGGAGGAGCGTCGTCTCGCCTATGTCGCCATCACCCGCGCCAAGAGAGAGCTCTATCTTATCCACGCCGAGTCCAGGCTGATCTACGGCAGCTACCAGCATAACCGTACATCCCGCTTTATCAAGGAGCTCCCGCGGGAGTACATAGATAAACGGGTAGACAGCAAGCTGGAAGGCTATGTCCCCCAGCAGGCTGGAAAGGGTATAGAATCCGTCAAGAGCATGACCCTGCAGCAGCAGCTTGCGCAGAAAAAGCGCGAGCAGAGAGAGAATTCCTCCGGGGATCTGAGCTTTGCGGCAGGGGAGAGGATAAAACATAAGATCTTCGGTGAGGGTACTGTCCTCAGTATAACACAAATGGCCAACGATGCTATGCTGGAGATCGCTTTCGATACAAAGGGCACAAAGCGCGTTATGGCTAAATATGCCAAGATCCAGAAGATCTAGCCGCTTATAGATCCCGGGCAAGTAATTCTCCGTGCTCCCTGATGACTGCCGCCCTGAGCCTTTCCTCGGCGCTGCCGGGGGAGCATTCGGAGCTGCCGATAAGTGCATAGCGCCCTGCGTGTTTCCAGAGCTCCGTCTCTTCACAGAGGCGCTTCATTCTTGAAAGGGCTTCTTCATATTCTCCGGGCTCGTTGAAATATATCACCCTCGCCCCGGAGCGCCGTTCACCCGCACGAACCCGCAGCTCCATACCCTCCGGCGTTTCACTGACCTCAACATCCAGCCGCAGAGACTCCGCAGGAAGAGCGCCCTCTGACCGGAGCACCATAAACAGCGAGGAAAGGAACCTCTCGGTCGCCTCATCGCCCCGGCGGAAGCTCTCGAAGCTCAGCCCGGCCTCCCGCATATCTTTAATTGTCAGTTCGACCTTTGCCCCTCCATCTACAGTATGTATCTCCATTCAAGCCCCTCCTTTGCGGCATAGCAGCCCTGCCGCTGTGATATCTTCGCTGCGCATTGTATACTATGCTTCGGGAATGAGATGTGACAATGTAAATAATCTGTGAACTATAAGCACATCTTATTGACAGAAGGCGCTGAGAGAGGTATAATAAAAAACTAAGCCTAAGGAGGTGCTGACATGGCGATAAATAAGAGCGGTACAAAGCAGATAGCCGATAACCGCAAAGCAAGGCATGATTATTTTGTCCTCGAACAGATCGAGTGCGGCATAGAGCTTGTCGGCACTGAGGTCAAATCTATCCGCAGCGGCGGGGTCAATCTGAAGGATAGCTGGTGCTCTGTAGATGACGGCGAGATGTGGGTCAAAGGTATGCATATCTCCCCATACGAGCAGGGCAATATCTTTAACCGCGACCCTATGAGAGTCCGCAGGCTGCTGCTGCATAAGCGTGAGATCGACCGTCTCCTGGGCAAGGTCAAGCAGGAGGGGCTGACTCTTATCCCTCTGTCTCTTTATTTCAAGGGCAGCCGTGTAAAGCTTGCGCTCGGGCTCTGCAAGGGCAAGAAGCTCTATGACAAACGTGAGGACATGGCTAAGAAAGCAGCCGTAAGAGATATCGACAGAGCGATTAAGTCGAAGATAAACAACGGCTGAAAACCGGATATCCCGAGCTGTCGTTCCGGCAGCTTCGGCAGTGCAGACACCGCAGTACAATGAGATCAAGCGCCTCCGGCGTCGGATAAGGGGATGTAAAGGTTTCGACGGGGAGGTTGAAGTGTGATAAGCGAGCAGAGAAGCGCAAATCTCTTAAAAAGGCGCACGTTTTAAAATTAAACGACAAAAATAATTTTGAACTGGCTGCTGCCTAAGCGCAGCGCCCGTCTTGCCTGAGAGCACCACGGCTCGGGTAAAGGCGTCGATCAGTGGTGAACGTCGCGGGGCGATGGCTGTGACCCGGCGATGAATAACAGCCTACCGGACGGAGCCGCCTGCTTGTTTGCAGCACCGCGAGGGAAACGGCGCAAGCCGGAATAACAAGCTACGCTCGTAGAAATTCGCAGGGATGCCTTTTCGGACACGGGTTCAATTCCCGTCATCTCCACCAAAATGAATAAACCCCACGTATCTGCGTGGGGTTTTCTTTTTATACACGATTTTTACACGATTTTGTCTAAAATTTTGATCGCACGTTCCTCCTCGCGGGGGTAAAGGTGCGAATAGGTGTTCCAGGTCATTTTTATGTCCGAGTGCCCGAGACGGCGGGCAATCTCCTGGATGTTGATGCCTTCGTTGGCAAGCAGAGAGGCGTGGCTGTGGCGGAAATCGTGTATGCGTATCACTTTTACTCCCGCCGTTGCGGCGATGCGGGCGTTCATCTTTTGGACGCTTGAATCTCTCAGTGCTTTGACGCCGCCGCAGATAAGATAGCTGTCGTCAAAGCTGTCAAAGCTCCTGCACCGTTCCTTGTGCTCCGCGAGGATATCTTTCAGCGGCTCCGGTATCTGCAAGGTGCGGATAGAGCTGCGGTTCTTCGGCGGCGTTATAACGTCCTCGCCTTTGAGCTTCTGCGCCACCGACTTCGTGACTGAGAGCATATCGCCGTCAATGTCCGCCCAGGTCAGCGCCCCGATCTCGCCCTTGCGAAGCCCGGTGTAGAACGCTATGCAGAAGAAAACATAATAGCCCCATTTCAGCAGGTCGCCCTGACGCTCGTATTCTGAGCAGATGTCAAAGGCGGCCTTTTTGTATTTCAGCCACTCCTCCGGGGTGTAAAAGAGCATTTCTTTCTTTTCGCTGATCGGCGCCTTAAAGTTGCCGGCGACAGTAAGAGGATTGCGGGGGATGTACTCCATTTTCACGGCGTAGTTCAGTAGCGCCCGGAACTCCCCGAATACGTTCTGCCGGGTGGTGATGCCGATGTCCAGCTCCTCGATCTCCTGCTTCCAGTGCTGAGCCGCCGCCACATTCAGCCGGGTCAGCGAGTCTTCTGCGTGGGCTGCCAGCACATAGCGCTCGAGGATCCTGCGGGTCTTGTCGAGGGACGTTGCCCGCACCTCGTTTTTCTTCGAGAGCATATACTCATCGAAGAGCCTGCGCAGGGTCAGCCGGGCGGTGGGCGACTGCTTTTTCAGCTCCGCTGTAAGCTCACGTTCGAGCTGCTTGGCATCCTCGGCACCGTATGCCACCCGGGTGAGCTGCTTGGGCTTGCCGAACTGGTCGGAATAGTTCAGCCGGACGAGATACTTCTGCCTGCCGTTTTTGATGACGTTCCTCTCGCGTCCGGATCTGTCGGTTTTCTTAACTGGGTAGATTGGCATGGCGGTGCCTCCTTCCAATAAGATTCTGAGTCGGCAAGTTTGTCATTCGTGATTGACTTTCAGACATATATATGATAAAATATATGTGACATATAATTTAACATATACCTAGGACGATAAGAGTAAAAAGCACGGATATACATTTTTCTCACAAACAACAGGTATAATTATGGGTATGAGGTGAAGAAAATGAAAGCTGAATTGACAAAATTATTTCTAGAAAGACTTGTAGAAGAGACCCGACATAATAAGTTACTATGGTCTGCGGAGATCGCCGTAGGCGGAATGGTGACATATACAAGCTCTTTTTCTAGCTTTGATATAATAATGTGTGCCAGTGGGTTAAATCCGGTGCCAGACATCTTTATGAGGAAAGGCTCTTCTCTGATCAGGATTATTGGTAAGGATGATTCATCCGCCCTTAATCATGAACTAAGGCTGTATTCGTCTCAGCTGTTGGGAATGACAAAACTCGGTATGGCCAGAAAAGAAGACTGGGACTCTATGATTCTTGATTATCTGAAGTAAAAGTCTCTAAGAATTCAAACAGATCTGTCGTCTCCCAGCTGTAATCGCCTTTTTTGTATTCCGTGTAATTCTCAATGCTCTTCATCAGGTCATTGATCGTATATTTTATAAAGTACTGAGGTATCTTTATTATATTAGCGTTTTTGTGAATCACCCCTATCAGCTCGATTTCCGGATCGGCCTCTCCGCAGTATGAAAGAACCACGAAATAGGAGAAACCTTTGGTGGCAATATATGACTTTTCCAAATCAAGTTTCCTATCTTTGTTGGAAAGCATTAAGCTGATGTACTCATTAAGATCCTTGTTATCACTATAATACTTGATATACTCTTCCAAAGGTCTCCACCTGACATTGAATTTATTTGTCTTTTCGACCAACTTATCAAGTTTTGCACCTACACGCTCATAAATCATAGCATTTGTACCTCCTCATTTAAATCAGAACATACTTCTGTTAATTTCAACAGTGTTTGAGTATATACTTCTTCGTAATCTTTTTTCTCGTTAAATAATTCGATGAACTCATTGACACAAATTAGCAATTCATTTATGTGGCTGTTTTTTCCCTTTTCCCAGTTACAGTTTTCGGCAAAGTGTAAAAGAAGTTGGGCTTTGTTCTTAATATCAGTTAATAAAATTAGATTTATCTCTTTATTGATCATTTGGTCCAAAAAAGTTCTAAAGCTAGAATTCAGCATGTGGCCAAGAGACCTAAATCTGATTTCGTATTTTTGCTTCTTTAGTTTTGTGCTTATCCTGAAAGCCTGTACCATGGTAATAAGAGAAATAATAAACCCCACAATGGATAGTATATCTGCTATATCACTCACTTTATTCCCACCCCCATCACAACGCACTCATAAAATATACCGCCCGGCCGAGAATGCGTATCTGTTCGAGTTCCTCCTTAAGATAGACAAGCGGCTCGTATCTCGGGTTCTC
>CAMNNQ010000153.1 GCA_946545645.1 uncultured Clostridia bacterium
GTTAAAAACGGAAGCTCAGACAAGAGCTCAGGGTATCGACTGCTCCGGCCTTGTCTGGTGGACGCTGACCAATCTTGGATACAAGACATCTGGCTTCGGGCAGAATAATCCCGTCCCCGCCGATACTTTCGGCTGGCTGGGCTCGACAGGAACAAAGAAGATAACCTACGGCGGCATTACGGAGAATATCGAGATTGAGAAATCGAACCTCCCCACTCCAGCAGATACCACCGCTTCCAAGACCTACGAGTATTGGGAGAAAGCAGACAGATCAACGATCACTCCGGGATCTGTGGTAGTTGCTCAGAATCCTTACGGCGAAGATCATGCCTGGATATATATGGGCGAGTTCAATTCACGTTCAGAGGTGGTAAGCTACCTCAAGAGCATCGGTGTACCTTCTTCCAAGATCACCACAGCAACTGTAGGTGACGGAAAGGGTGACGGCGGTAAGCACTGGAGAATCGAGTCAAATGGCAGCGAAGGTGTCGTCATCAACAACAAGACTGACGGCAAAAAAGCTACGGCTCTCAAGATGTATGCTTTCAGGGTAACCAACCGTGAAGTGACATTTACCATCACGAAAAAGGACAAGGCAGGAAATCTCGTTGGGACCTCGAAGGTAGACGGTTCATCGGCACAGTACGGTGTATATACCGATAAAGCCTGCACCAAGAAAGTAGCCACGATAACCATTGGCTCTAACGGTAAGGGTTCAGCCACTCTTGACGAAGGGACCTACTATATCAAGGAGACTAAAGCTCCGAAGGGGTATGAACTGGATACGAAAGTTTACACCACAACTGGCGGCAACACAACTTCCATTGAGACCGAGCTGACTGGCTCAATCAAGATCAACAAGCAAGCCGATGACGGTGTGCTGAAGGATCATGAGTTTAAAATATCGTATACTGAAAAGGGTAAGAGTAAGAGCGATACCATTAAAACAGATTCTAAAGGAATAGCTGAGTTCACAGACCTTAATGTATATGACAGCTCCACCGGCAAAGCCATAAAGTACACAGTCTCCGAGATAAACGTTGATACGAGATACGAGACTCCGAAGGCACAGAATGTCTATCTGACCTCCGGCGACAAGGACTTTACGGTATCGACCAAGTTTGAGAACAACAGCAAGACCGGAAATATCAAGGTCAACAAGCAGTCGGATGACGGCAAGAACGGCGGCAGGATATTTACTGTTGCCGGCAACGGAAAGGTGTATAACAAGACCACCGATAACAACGGAATTGCGGAGTTCAAAGATCTGCCGGTCTATGACAAGAATAACAAAAAGATCGTTTATACGATTATGGAAAATGCGGTGCCTGTAAGGTATGTTGTTCCTGCAAATCAGACCGCTACTCTGACAGTTGATGCGACCGTCAGCAAGACCTTCAAGAACAAACTGAAGGTCGGCAATATCCTTATAAACAAGCAAGCAGAGGACGGAAAGGTCGGAGCAAGGACCTTTGTCATCACAGGAAACGGAAAGACATATACCGTTCAGACCAATGAAAACGGCATTGCCGAGGTCAAGGATATCCCGGTGTATGACAGCAATGACAATAAGATAACCTACACTATCAGCGAAAAGGACGTTCCTGTCCGTTATGCGGCACCGGCAGATCAGACTGCAACGCTGACAGCCGATCTGACAGTTACCAAGACCTTTGAAAACAAGCTCAAGGTAGGTCATATCAAGGTGAATAAGCAGGCTGAGGACGGCGAGATCGCTGACCGCAAGTTTACTGTTACCGGCAACGGCAAAACATGGACACAGCTCACCTCAAATACAGGTGTTGCGGAGTTCAAGAACCTGCCTGTTTATGACAGCAACAATAACAAGATAACGTATAAAATCAGCGAGAAGGATGTGCCTATCAAGTATGCAGCGCCCGCAGATCAGAAAACAACGCTAACGGTCGATGCGACAGTTACAAAAACATTCGTAAACAAGCTGGCAAGCACCTCTATCCAGATCTTCAAGGAGGCCGAGGACGATGTGATCGAGGGTGTGAAGTTTAAGATCACAGGCGGCGGCAAGACGTATAACGTTGTGACCGATGCAAACGGTTATGCGGAGTTGAATGACATCAAGGCGTATGACAGTGACGGCAAGGCTATCACTTACACTGTATCAGAGACCGATGTTCCGCTTCGATATATCGTTCCCGCAGAGCAGACCACGACTGTTACTGTCAACAGGTCAAGCGTTGTCAAGTTCGATAACCAGCCCAAGACAGGCAGCATCAGGATCAACAAGCAGGCCGAGGACGGCGAAAAGGGCGGCAGGACTTTCAGCGTTACCGGCAACGGCAAGACATATTCTGCCAAGACCAATAAGGACGGCATTGCAGAGTTCAAGGAACTGCCCGTTTACGATGTGAACGATAAGCCGATCGTGTACACCATTTCAGAGAAAAATGTTCCTCTCCGCTATGTGACACCGGCATCGCAGAAAACCACTCTGACCGTTGATGCGACTGTGGAAAAGACATTCAAAAACGAGCTGAAAAAGGGCGGCATCAAGATCAACAAGCAGGCTGATGACGGCGTGACCGGCGGCAGAACATTCACAGTTACCGGAAACGGTCAGAGCTATTCTGCCAAGACCGATAAGAACGGAATTGCTGAGTTTTCAGAGCTGCCCGTGTATGACAGCGATGATAAGGCTATTGAGTACACCATTTCTGAGAAGGAAGTTCCGATCAGATATGTTGTTCCCGCAGATCAGAAAACAACTCTGATTGCAGATGCTACCACAGAAAAGACTTTCAAAAACGAAAGCAAGAAAGGCACTATTCTCATCAACAAGCAGGCCGAGGACGGAGAGATCGGTGACCGCACTTTTGAGGTTTCCGGCAACGGCAAGACCTACACCGCAGTTACCAATAAAAAGGGTATCGCAGAGTTCAAGGAGCTGCCTGTTTACGATGTAAACGACAAGCCTATCGAGTACACTATCAGCGAGAAAAACGTACCTCTCAAGTATGTTGTTCCCGCAGCGCAGACCGCAACTCTGACAGCAGATGAGACTGTGAAAAAAACATTTGACAACAACATCAAAAAGGGATATATCGCTATTATCAAGCACTCAGACTCCGATGAAAATGTTGTGGAAAACATGGAGGAAGGCGCAGAATTCCAGGTATATTCTAAAGCCTACAACAGCTATGATGAAACTCCCGAGGACGAGCGTGACTATCTGATCACTGACAAGAACGGCTATGATAAGACTATCGAACTGCCCTACGGCACATATATTGTGCATCAGACCAAAACCGTAAAGGATGCGGAGTATGCCGCTGACTTTGAGGTTCAGGTGACGGAGAATGAAAAGACCTATGAGTATGTTATCAACAACGCTCCTTTGCAGGCGTTTGTCAAAGTAACAAAGGTCGATGCAGAGACAGGAAAGGCCATTGCACTTTCCGGCGCAGGATTTGAGATCTACAGAGCCGACAAATCGCAGGTCGTTATGACTGTTGAGGGCAAGGAGTACAGCACTTTCTACACCGATAACAACGGCATTGTAATGACACCGGCGACACTCGGCTACGGCAAATACTCGCTTGTCGAGGTGCAGGCTCCCGAAGGCTATGTGCTTGACAGCAAGCCTGTGGCATTTGAGGTCACAAGAGCAAATTCAACTGTCGAGAACGCTGCGAATGTGGTTCTGCTCACCAAAAAAGATGCTCCGCAGAAAGGCACTATCACAGTTGAAAAGTCCGGCGAGATATTCACAGGATTTACAGCAGCACCACAGGAAAATGCTCCGACAGACGGCTTCGAGACCGGCAGACTGTCCGGTGCGAAATTTGAGATCACTGTCGCAGAGGATATTATCACCCCGGACGGTACAAAGCGTTCAAGTAAGGGCGATGTCGTTGCAGTTATTGTGACCGGCGAGGACGGAACTGCTACCACAGAGCCGCTGTATCTTGGAAAGTATGTTGTTACAGAGGTCGAGGCTCCTTACGGTCACATTCTGAATAACAAGCCTCAGCTTGTGGAGCTGACATATTCAGGACAGGAAATAAAGGTGAATGACGGTGTGACAGCAGAATTCTTCAATCATCATCAGAGGGTAAAGATACACCTTAAAAAGTTTATGGAGCGTGACGAGCTGTTCGGCGTTGGCGGCAATGACGAATTCAAGTATGTCACCTTCGGTCTGTTCACAGATGAGGAGATCAAAACAGCTGACGGCAAGGTGATTCCAAAGGATTATCTGGTAAGTCAGATCGCACTTGAAGCCGATATGACAGCCGCATTTGACAAGATGATACCCTTTGGAAAATACTATGTTCAGGAGCTTTCGACCGATGAGCATTATGTCATCAACGGTGAGAAATATCCTGTCACCTACACCTACGCAGGACAGGAGATCAAGACCGTTGAGATCGACTGCGGCGTGTTTGAAAATGAGCTCAAGCGTGGAAGCGTGAAGGGTAAGAAGGTCGATCCTTCCGACGAGTCTCTTGAAAACGCTCTGTTCGGTCTGTTCAAGGCTGACGAAACGGAGTTCACGGAAGCGAATGCGCTGATGACAGCGATCTCCGATTATAAGGGCAATTTTGCTTTTGATGGCATTGTATATGGCAGCTATGTTGTCAGGGAGATCAAGGCACCCGACGGCTACAAGCTGTCCGACAAGAAGCACGATGTCAAGATCAGCAAGGACAAACAGATCATCGAGATCAAGGCTGAAAATGAGTCTATTGATGTAGATGTGTCCAAGCAGGACGTTTACGGCAAGGAACTTCCCGGTGCCAAAATGCAGCTCACCGACAAGGACGGAAACGTTGTTGATGAGTGGGTATCTGCGAAGAAAAAGCATACCGTCACCAACCTCAAGGCGGGAGACTATGTGCTGAAAGAGACTGCTGCTCCCACAGGATATGTTATCGCAACGGAAATAGCATTCAGCGTGGACGAATACGGCGTTGTTACCGTAAACGGCGTTGAAGCAGTTGCAACAGATGACAACGGCAATCCGACTATCGTAATGGTGGACGATACCACAAAGGCATCTATCACTAAGACAGACATCAGCGGAGATAAGGAGATCGAAGGTGCCGAGATGAAGCTGTTCGACAAGGATGGTAACATTGTTGAAGAATGGACTTCTACCGACACGGCACATGAGATCACAGGCAAGCTGAAATCAGGCGACAAGTACACTCTGCATGAGGAATCCGCACCCGATGGCTATGTTGTAGCGGCTGATATCGAGTTCACGGTATCTGAAACTGGCGAGATCGATGCGATCACGATGAAGGATGATACCACAAAGGTCGAAATATCCAAGACAGCTGTCATTGTGGAGAAGAAGCCGGAGATCAAAACATTCTCCGAATACAATACAAATAGCGATGCAAAGGAAGTATATGATCTTCTCATAAAGATTGGCTTTACTCCCGAAAAGATCCATCAGATCTATCTTGACAAGCTTGCAGGAAAGGTTAATCAGGAATACCTTGAAAATGCTATCGTTGGTATGCCCATCGCTCTCGAGGATATCGCCACACTGCTGGAAATGAAGAATGACGGCAGAGTTCACGCTCTCTCCTTGGCGTACAAGGAATATTTAGGGTATGTAGAGGATGCCTCCAAGCCAAAAGATACTGTTCCCGAGGAACTTGTCGGAGCTGTTTTACAGATAATCGACAAGGACGGCAACATTATTGACGAGTGGACAACTACAACTGAAAGACGTTATCTTGACGGCATTCTGACTGCAGGAGAAACCTATACGCTTCACGAAGTCAGCGCACCGGACGGATATGTGATTGCTGAGGATATCCAGTTTACAGTTTCTAATGACGGCAGCGTCGATCTGGTCAACATGGTGGATGATACAACCAAGGTATCGATCACCAAGACAGACATCACGGGTGACAAGGAGATACCCGGAGCCGAGATGAAATTGTTCGATGAGGACGGCAATCTTATCGATGAGTGGGTATCCACCGAGGAAGCGCACGAGATCATAGGCGAACTGATAGCAGGAAAGAAATATATCCTGCACGAGGAATCTGCTCCCGACGGTTATGTAGTTGCAGCGGATATTGAATTTACAGTATCTGAGACAGGAGAGGTCGATGTGATCACCATGAAGGATGACACCACAAAGGTACGTGTATCCAAGAAGGATATCACCACACAGAACGAGCTTCCCGGAGCTACGCTCCAGATCATTGACGAAAACGGAAATATCGTTGAAGAATGGGTAAGCACCAATGAGCCGTATTTCATCGAAGGAAAGCTCATCGCAGGCAAGACCTATACGCTCCGTGAGATCACAGCACCGGACGGTTATGAGATCGCGAACGATGTCAAGTTCACCGTTGATGAAAAGGGTAATGTTACCGAGGTAGTAATGTACGACGAGCATACTCCGACTACACCTCCCTCTACTCCTCCCAAGACCGGAGCCGAGAGAAGCGACAGCGGTATGGCCTGCGCTCTCGCAGCTCTTGCGATAGGAGCAATTCTGCTTGTTGCGATCCGCAAAAAGGAAAAGTAATATGCGTAGAAAAATATTCATCACAGCCGCAGTTCTCGCTGCGGCTTTTCTTTTTGGGCTTTTGATCTGGCTCGACAAAACAGGAATGCTCCACAAAGTGGATTGGAGCTTAATGATGATTTAGGAAAGGATTGATGTGAATGAAGAAAAGAATAATAAGGTATATTTCTGCGGCGGGACTTGCTGTTGCGGCTATGCTTGCAATGTCTGTTACAGCCTTTGCCGCAGGAGATGTTGCAGGAGCAGTCACCAGCACCTGGACCACAGCCAGGCAGCAGATCGTCAACATTGTCAATAACGTGGTGTTTCCGTGCCTTGATGTGCTGCTGGCGATCCTGCTGTTTGTAAAGATAGGCGGTGCGTATCTCGACTACCGGAAGCACGGACAGATGGAGTGGACTCCGATCGCTATCATATTCGGCGGTCTGATATTTACGCTCACTTGTCCGCTGTACCTTTGGAATATCGTCTGACAACTCAGGAGAGTCCGCAGATACGGGCTCTCCATATATTTTTGAAAGGAAGGATACTATGAACTTTTTTACAACTGAACTCAGCAAGATAGTAAAATACAGCAGCATGATAGATAAGCCGAAATATGTCGGGCGCACCTGTGTGTTCAGTCTGTCGGACAAGGTTTCGGGAAAGCTGTATTTTGATACCAACGGATATGCTGATCATTACAATGTCCTGCGCCTGCACCTGTTCAACAAAAGCGAGGGCGTTATCGACAAGCAGACGATCAGACTCATTGACGTGTTCGGCGTGAGCCAGGACAGATTCGGTATGCGTGATCCGCACATCTATTCAAGCGGCGAAAACTCGTCCTGGAGAAATCTTTCACCGACAAAATTTGAATATGAGACACTCGCAGATCAGATCGACAGCTATCTTGAATGCTTTTATGAGCCGACCATCGATGATGATATCGAAATGTGAAATAAGAGGTGAATGAGATGAAGAAAACAATAATGATCGCAGCCGCATTGTCGGCAATTTTGCTTTCAAGCTGTGGGAACATTATGCCGCCGCAGGCTGCTGTCACAACCACAGCAATCACGACCTCTGCCGAATCCGAGGCAAAGGAATATGCGACTCCCGAGGAAACTCAGGCAAGGGAAAAGCTCCGCAAGGACACCTTTATTGCGGAATTCTGGGGGCAGAACATCAGCTTTAAGGATACTGCCGAACTTATCAAGGACATCGAAAAAGGCACCAGCTTTGAGGTGGCATCTGAAAAGACTGCCAATCAGCAGAAGGTCTCGGTCAAGAGCAAAAGCGGCACCGGGACTGTCGATGTTATGAGCATTGATATGACTAAGGCACAGCTTGGGTACAGCCTCAGCTACATCCTGACGACCTTCGGGGATAACTATCACAGCTATACACTTGATGCACTCGACGGTGTTACTGCCGAGAATATAATCTCCGAGAACAGCGATATGAGCGTAGTCGTCTCCAAAGGCAGATACAGCCGGAGCTGCTCTATCCAAAAGACAGACAGCAGCGGCAGTCATTACGGATATGCCGAGACCGTAGTCATCATAAAGGAAAACAAGCTCACGCTGATCTCCGGCAGTTTTATCTCCGCTGATATGATGGACAGGCAGGGCTTTTCGTCTTTCATCAGAAAGCTCTCCGGAAATGTCGAATACTAAGGGGTGAGCGCATGAAGATCACAGTTAAGGGCGCAGAGCTTCCTATGGAAGAAATCAGAGCCTATGAAAAATATATACGGGAGAAATATCCCGACAGGAAAATGAATCGAATGGTGATCGTGGTTGACGGCGAGTATGTGGATATTACCACATATTACGATGAGCCGCCGTTTGAGCGTATCAGGCGCATAACAGGCTATCTTGTTGGAACAGTAGACAGGTTCAACGATGCCAAACGTGCTGAGGTCGCTGAACGTGTCAAGCACGAATTCACCCCGACATTACTTGAATAGGGGGCGGTCATTTGAGATTTATTCCATTTACGGAAGAAGAAAAAATAGCCGCCAATACCACCGACCTTGTTCAGTTTTTGCAGATGCGTGGAGAACGCCTTGAAAGAGCCGGGCGGGAGTACAAGCTCATTTATCAGGACGGAGCCGGAAAGCATGACAGTATCATGATACACGGCTCAACCTGGTACGACCATAAAAATCAAGTAGGCGGCGGTGCGATAAAGTTTATGCAGCACTATTACGGTATGGAATTTGTCACCGCTGTGCAGGAGCTGCTCGGAACGAGCATATCCAAGTGTCCGCAGAGAAGCATAGATGTCTCATCTCCGAAAAGAGAAAAGAAAGCCTTTGAGCTTCCCAAGCCAAATAAGGATATGCACAGGGTGTTTGCCTATCTCATCAAGCAAAGGTTCATTGACCCCGATGTTATCGCACATTTTGCAAAGGCAAAAACGCTGTACGAGGATAAGGAGCATCATAACGCTGTGTTCGTGGGACTTGATGAGAACGGTGTGCCGAAACAGGCATCAAAGCGCTCCACAAGCACCTACGGCAAGACATTCAGAATAACAATAGAGGGCTCGGATACCGAATACAGCTTTGCTCACTTCGGTGAAAGCAATAAGTTGTTTGTATTTGAAGCGCCGATAGATATGCTGTCGTTTATCACGCTCCACAAGCAGAACTGGCAGAAACACAGCTACATCGCCATGAACGGTGTTTACGAGTCCGCAGTGCTGAAAGCACTTGAAACTCATAAGGACCTTGACCGCATCTACCTCTGCACCGACAACGATGAGGGCGGGATAGATGCGGCGTACAGGCTGAAGGACATTCTGAACGAGAGCGGATACAAGGACATCTACAGGGTAACTCCAGAGCATAAGGATTTCAACGAGGACCTGAAAGCCAAGCACGGCGCAGAGTTTATCAGAGCAGAGCCGTATAAAAGAATGACTGCCGTGATGCAGACCGCTGATGAGCTGAAATTTTACCGCTGTGTTCCCGAACGGCTGCTGTCGCGGCTGCACGCAACAGCAAAGAATGAGCAGTATGAATATCTTGCCGAGTATGCGCTTGCAGGCTCGGCTTTTTTTGCGTCCGATCATCGCGGCGAAGAAGCAGAAAGGACAATGTTTGAAAAGCTTCGGAGCAAGCTGAAAACCGGATACAAGCCCTACACAGATAAAGGCTTTCGTCACAACCGAATGGCAGACCTTGACCGCTGTTTCAACGATGTGTCCCGAAACTACTGTCAGAGAGCAAGGACAAGAGAACAGGAGATAAATACGGCAGAAAAACTGTTCAGACTTGCAGAAAGTGCAGTCAGGCTCGCGGCAGATATATCATTATCGGAGCCGGAGGTCTCGGAATCGGAAGAATGTCAGGATGAGGGCTCCTATGATCTGTCAAGTGGATATGGGTAGTGTATTTAATACACATCTTGAAGGATTAAGATGAAGAAATAAATATATAGCAGAAAGAAGAATATGATAGGGGTGATAGCTTGGATGAAAAGAAGATGATGATTATAGGAGTAATGACCATAGTTTTTATTGCATTCGTTATTGTGGTCAATATCCTTGACAGCAAGGGCATCAACAGTATTAAGGCAAAAAAGATCGGAGACGGTCAGTACGGAACGGCGAGGTGGGCGACTAAGAGCGAGATACACCGCTCTTTTTCCTCTCTGCCATTCGCACCTCATCTCTGGAGAGAAGGCAAAAACCTCCCGACTGTCCAGGGAACGATAGTTGCCTGTGAAGGCCGGGATAATTTTACAACAGCTTTAGTTGATACCGGAGATGTGCATACGCTTATGATCGGTGCTGCGGGTGTCGGCAAGACTGCATATTTCCTGTACCCGAACATTGAGCTTGCCTGCGCTTCGGGAATGAGCTTCATATCAACGGATACCAAGGGCGATATTGCCCGAAACTATGGGAGCATTGCAAAAGAAAAATACGGCTACAATGTTTCGATACTCGACCTGCGGAATCCTACCCGCAGCGATGAGGATAACATCTTGTATCTTGTGAATATGTATATGGACAAGTATCTTGAAAACCGTGATGATCTTGCATCAAAAGCCAAAGCCGAGAAATACGCAAAGATAACAGCCAAGACGATAATCAACATCGGCTCGGAGGGCGGAAATGCCAACTACGGTCAGAATGCTTTCTTCTACGATGCCGCCGAAGGTCTGCTGTCCTCAACGATACTGCTTCTTGCGGAGTTCGGCAAGCCGGAGGAAAGGCACATCGTTTCTGTTTTCAAGCTGATACAGGATCTGATCGCAAAGCCCGCAAACAGCAAGGACGGCAGTCTGTACTTTCATAGCCTGATGAAGCGTCTGCCAAACGATCACAAGGCAAAATGGCTTGCGGGCGCGGCACTTAATTCATCGGATCAGGCGATGCGCTCTGTTCTGTCAACGGCTCTCTCCCGCTTGAATTCATTTCTCGATTCGGAGATGGAGCAGATACTTTGCTTTGGAACAGCAATAGATGCCGAGAGATTTGTCCACGAAAAGTCGGCTATCTTCATAGTTCTGCCGGAGGAAGATCAGAGCAAATATTTCATGGTCAGCCTGCTGATTCAGCAGATATACCGTGAGATACTTGTCATAGCAGATGAGTACGGCGGTAGCCTGCCGAACCGGGTGATGTTCTATCTGGACGAATTCGGTACCTTCCCGAAGATTGAAGGAGCCGAGGCGATGTTCTCGGCAGGGCGTTCAAGAAAAATATCGATAGTGGCAATCATACAATCATTCGCACAGCTTGAACAGACCTACGGCAAGCAGGGTATGGAGATAATCACGGACAACACACAGCTGACCGTCTTCGGCGGCTTTGCGCCTAACAGTCAAAGCGCTGAAGTGCTTTCAAAGGCACTCGGTGAGCAGACAGTTCAGTCGGGATATGTCAGTCTCGGAAAGGACAAATCAAAAACTGTTCAGATGATCGGGCGCTCCCTGATGACTGTAGACGAACTGAAAAGTATGCCAAAAGGTCAGTTCATCGTTATGAAAACAGGCACGCACCCGATGATAAGTAAACTCAAGCTCTACTTCAAGTGGGGCATCGAGTTCGGAGAACCGTATATCCATGAAGATCGTGGTGCAAGACCTGTTCATTACATGGAGCGCAAAGAGCTGTTCAAGGCTGTTGCGGAGAAATATCCCTCTGCCAAAGCGCAGCCCCAGGGCGAGAAGGTCGAGCGGATGCCTGATGATGACGGATATGAATTCACGGTTGATACCGATGAAACTTATGAAGGAGATGATAGAATGACAAAGAAAAAAACAATAGTAAAGACCGGGGGTGGGTGAATTGATACAGCCAAGAAGAATATATGATATGGGGCTTCCTCACCGTGCAGTAACGGTGTTCTGCTATCTGTGCCGATGCGCAAATAAAAAGGGGGTATGCTACCCGGCGGTCAGAACGATCGCAAAGGATATTTCACTGTGCAGATCCACAGTGTTCAAAGCCCTAAACGATCTTGAAAGACACGGTCTTATCACACGCACACACCGGTTCCACCCAAGCGGTGCAAAAAGGTCATCACTATACAAGATAACCGGAGAGATCACCAAAGGAGGTGACGGCTGATGTTTGAATTCATCGGAGATGTTATAGGTGCGATAGGTGACGGCATCAGCTGGGTGTGGGATCATACCGTCGGCGCAGTCGCAGGAGCTGTTGGCGATGCAATATGGGATCAAATGTTTGAGTGGGTGTTCAACACGATCTACGGCGCAGTCGCGGATCTTTTTGAGTTTATCAACGAAACGACATCAGACATCTTCCGGCTCGGCTGGGTGCAGGCTTTCGTGACATTGTTCCAGTCGCTTGGATTTATGCTGTTTGTGGTGGGAATGCTTGTAGCTGTATTTGATACTGCGGTTGCATACGAAAACGGGTCTGCAAATATTAAAAACACCTGTCTGAATGTTCTGAAAGGCTTTATGGCAGCATCGCTTTTTGCGGTGATACCGCCAAGGCTGTATGAATTATGCGTAGGATTGCAGGGATCGTTTTCAAATGACTTGCTCGGCGTATTCATTACCGGAACATCGTCTTCGGTGGCGGATACCGGACTGGGGGTCATCGTAGCCCTCGCATCTGATATATCGCTGTTCAGCCTGTTCTTTATCATCCTGTTCGGCTACTGCACGATCAAGGTCATATTTGCAAACATAAAACGCGGCGGCATACTGCTGTGTCAGATCGCAGTCGGCAGCCTGTATATGTTCAGCGTTCCGAGAGGATATGTGGATGGCTTCACGAATTGGTGCAAACAAGTCATTGCGACCTGCGTCACGGCGTTTCTACAGACGATAATCCTCTACCTGGGATTGCTTACCTACACCCAGCACGCTCTGCTTGCGGTGGGCATCTGCCTGTCTGCAACGGAAGTACCGAGGATAGCGCAGATGTTCGGCTTGGAGACTTCCGTCAAACTCAATCCCGTGGCAATCAGCAGCACGGTGAGCATGGGATCAAAGGTAGCAAAGTTCATAAAGGCGAAATCTTAATAGACTGTGTTGTGCCTTGCAAAACGCCCTGAAGTGTGATATAATGGAAATATCAAAATGCACGAAAGGAGCGCAGAAACATGACAGTTGATACAAAAGAATTAGTAACCACGATAGCATATCTGATCGGTGTCAAAGACGAAACTATGGCTAAAGTCTTTGAACCGGATTATCACGATCTTATTGAAAAACTACGACAAAGCAAAGAAGCCTGCATCATCAGGTATCTTTGCAAGATAAGAACCACACTTTTTTATAAGTTTAAAGACACCGATCAAGAAATGCGTTTCAATCTAAAAAACCTTGATAGACTCGAGTGGTTTGATAAAGAGAACATCAAGAAACTGCGTGAGTGGGGCATTGATATAATCAAACCCAATTATCGTTCAGAGAAATATATGGATGATATGTGCGAGCTTATAGCAGCCAACATTGATAACTGTTCAACTCTTTTTTATGACTGGGTCAATTGGGCATATATACGGGATCTGTTCTGCATACCAAAGTACCGCCAGAAAGGGATCTTAAAACAGGAGTTCCTCAAATTCCTTGAAAAGAATGCATTTTATCCATTCCACATGTATATTTACTGGAATCCCCAAAGTCTCGGTAACATCCTGCACAATGACGGAAAATTTCTGTCGCTGCTGTATCAATGGCACGGAGACTATTTCGAGGACAAGACAAAATACCGTGATGCCACCGATGAGACCAAGAACACGATATATGATTTCGTGAACAACAGCGGCAGAACGGCAATAGCGGTTGACTGTGAGAACTCCGATGTGTACAAGCTGTACGGAGTACTGAAAAATCTGAATCAGGACGAGCTTGCAAAGATTGAGAAGATCGTACTGTATGATGACGAGCATACCTCTCCCGGCTGGGACTTCCTCGGTAAGTTCACACACATACCCGTAGAGCATATTGAGGTTGAGCGTGTAACCGACAGAAAATCGCTTGTGGACATAAAGATGACGGCGGGTGTCTGTCAGAACTATTATGAAAACAGCATTGACTCATTTATCATCGTATCGAGTGACTCCGACTTCTGGGGCCTCATAAGCTCTCTGCCGAAAGCAAGATTCATAGTAATGTACGAATACGAGCATTGCGGACAAGCACTCAAAAGCGCACTGGCAGAGCATGGTATCTACTACTGCTCAATTGATGATTTCTGCAGCGGCAATACAGAGGAACTCAAGAAAGCGGTACTGTTCGATAACCTTGAACAGCATCTGCCTGATCTGCTCCAATGGAACGGAAAAGAGCTTGCAAATCAGATCCACCTTGAAGCAAGGATAGATGCTACCGAAAAAGAGATCGCAATTTTTTACGAGAAGTATATTAAAACACTAAGGCTAAAATTTGATCACGATGGAAACGTAAGTGTAATAATAGCCAACTAAATACCGAAAACGCAGCCGGCAGAAATGTCGGCTGTTTTTTGTTAGGAGGAATGAAATGAAAACCTACTACTACCCCGAAAACCTCCGGGCAAGCGTAAAGCTGTGGTTCTGGTCAATTCGGGATTTCATCATCATATGCGCCGGAATAGTGCTGTCGGTCATCGTGCTTGTGAATCTGTGGAACATCCTGCCCTTTGCGTGGACAGGGTGTTTTGCTTTCCTGACGATACGGACGGACGATATGGCGATCATAGACTATCTTATCAACGCATTCAGATTCTTTGTTCTCGCAGATCAAAAATTTGAGTGCCGGGCGAAAGGAGAATAACAATGGCAAAGAAGAAAAACAGCGTTCAGAGTCTCATAGGCTTTGAAGGCTTTACTAATTACGGCATCAGGACTGACAAAGCGGAGATCGCATTCTTCTCTGTGGAGCCGACAAATATATCTGTGCTTTCAGCGGTGAGCGTTGATACCAAGATCCACCGCATGATGTCTCTGCTGACCTCAGTGCCGGAGCTGGAGATAATAGCAACGGACTCCTGCGAATACTTCGACAGCAACAAGGCATATATCAAGGAACGCCTTGCCAAGGAGCAGAACGAGGCTGTCAGGAAACTGCTCGAAGCCGATATGGAGTATCTCGACAGTATTCAGGTCGAGATGTCAACGGCGCGGCAGTTTCTGTTCGCGGTGCGGTTCCGAAAGGAAAAAGAGAGCTTCATCTTCAACCGCCTTAACGAGATCGGCAAAGTCATTAAGGATAATGGATTCATCGCTCATAGGCTGGACAAGAGCGAAATCAAGCGGATGCTGGCGCTGTATTTCGGCACAAGTATTACCGGAGATATGATCGAAGATGTCGAAGGAGAAAATGAAATAATGAAGGGAGTGAATGCCTATGAAGGCGAGACAGAAAAACTCGGCGGTGAGTGAGGAATATGCCGTAAAGACATATTTTGACCGGATCGCGCCGGGAATGATAAAATTTTACCCCGATCACTATATCTGCGGCAATTACTACAAAAGCACCTGGGCAATAACGGAATACCCGCCCTCCACCGAGGAAATGGCTATACTTGATCACATTGCTGATCATACCGGAGTGACTGTCCGCATCTACAACAGGCTTGTGGATGCTGCCGAGCAGAACAAGATCATTCAGCACGCAACAAGAAAGATGCATCTGATGTCCAACACCAACGATGTCACGCAGAGTATAAAGGCGCAGGGTGATATTCAGGATGTAGTGGAGCTGCTGTCTGATATGCGAAGAAACAAAGAGCCGCTGCTGCACTGTGCGGTTTTTCTTGAGTTCAAGGCCACCTCAGAAGAAAAGCTGAAAGAACTTGAATCCGAGATACAGATGGAGCTGACACGCTCAAAAATATCTGTTGACCGTCTGCTCCTGCGGCAGAAGGAAGGCTTCCTCTCGGTGCTGCCGACCGGAAGCAATAACTTTGGATACAGGACGGAGCGAGTGCTGCCTGCATCGAGTGTGGCCAATCTTTATCCTCTCAGCTATTCGGGAAAGACTGATGAGAACGGTTTCTATCTTGGCCGGGACAAGTTCGGAACGAACATCATCGTGGACTTTGATAAGCGAACCGAGGACAGGACAAACAGCAATGTAATTATTCTCGGAAACAGCGGTCAGGGCAAATCCTATCTGATGAAGCTTATCCTCTGCAATCAGCGTGAGGCGGGCAAGTCGATACTGATACTTGACCCCGAAGCCGAGTACCGGGAACTGACTGAGAACCTGGGCGGCACCTACATCGATATGATGTCCGGACAGTTTATGATCAACCCCCTTGAGCCGAAAGCCTGGGGCGAGGCCGACAAATCTGAAACCACCGAGACCTTCCGGCAGATCACAAGGCTTTCACAGCACATCAGCTACCTTAAGGACTTTTTCAGAGCCTACAAGGATTTCACAGATGCGGAGATAGACACGCTTGAAATAATGCTTGAAAAGCTCTATGCACGTTTCGGCATTACCGACAGCACTGATTTCAGCGCACTGACAAGCGAGGACTACCCGACTATGAGTGATCTGTATGACTTGGTCGAGAAGGAGTTTATGATCTTCGATCACGATAAGAAATATCTTTACACAGAAGAATCTCTTCAAAATATCTGCTTGGGTATCCACTCGATGTGCAAGGGTGCCGAGTCGCAGTATTTCAACGGGCATACCAATATCATTGACGGAGACTTTGTTGCATTCGGTGTCAAAGGCTTAATGGATACGAATAAAAAGCTCAAGGATACTCTGCTCTTCAACATCCTGTCCTACATGAGCAATCAGCTCCTGGGGCGCGGAAATACCGTAGCCGCAATTGACGAGCTATACTTGTTTCTGTCAAATATAACGGCGATAGAGTACATCAGAAATGGCATGAAGCGAGTCCGCAAAAAAGAGAGTTCATTCATCCTTGCCTCGCAGAACATCAATGACTTCTTACTGCCCGAGATCAAAGAGTTCACCAAGCCGCTGTTCTCGATACCGTCTCATCATTTTGATTTTTATCCCGGCAGCGTAAATGAAACCGAATACATTGAGGCTCAATCAATGGAAAAGTCGGAATATGCGCTGATACACTATCCCGAGAAAACGATATGTCTGTACCGCTGCGGCAACGAGCGATATCTGCTTCAGGTCATTGCACCGCCGCACAAGGCTGCACTGTTCGGGACTGCCGGAGGACGATAAGGAGGTGAACACTGATGACGAAGAAAGAACAGCTTATCAATAAACTCAACAGCTGCTATGCCGAACACCGTGAATCATGGCTGCACATGAAGCCGGAGGATATTGTTCTGCTGGCATCGAATATCGCATCTGCCGATTACGCAGCAAGGTGTATTCCCGATGTGATCAGTGAGGACGAAGCCGAGTACCTTCTGCAGTTTAAGGATCCGCTGAATGTCCTGACAGATATGATTTCGGAAAGCCTTGACGATCAGTTCGGCTGTTACGGCGACAGTCTCAGCGGACTGCTCTATGAACTGATGGACAAGGGTGATGCGCTTGAATATTATGACCTTGAGCAGACTGTGGAAACAGCTGAAGTCGATATGGAAATGTAGCCAAAGGGCAGCGGAATATTCTGTCCACATTGATGAATAGCTATTCAAAGCAACTTGTGGTATCCTGTCTTGTCAAGGAGGTGTTCCAATGGGAATGATAAAGGATATCTATATGGGTAACAATGTACCGATCGAAAAAAGCACAGATAGTATCAAAGGCTACAGGGAACTTCATCTCGAATGGCTTGGTGTTTATGAAAAGCTTTCTGGGAAGCTGAATGATGATCAGAATGTTCTGCTTAAAAAACTGCTTTCTATGTACGGTGAGCTTAATGATATGTTCAGCACCGATTGTTATGAATCCGGCTTCAAGGATGGAGCAAAGCTGATGATGGAAATACTTGATAAAGGGGGTGATGCCGATGCAGAAATACGGGATCTGGAAAACACGATACACACAGAACATTAAAAACACTTTCGAGGATTGGGTGCGCTTACACAGCGCACCTGTTTTGTTTGATACAGAAATGGGAGCGCTTGAATACAAGCACCACCTCGAGATGATAACGCTCGACAGGAATACGGAGTTCAGGGTAAGGAGGTACAGACTGAATGAAAACGGTGCTTGCTAAACTTGCGCTGATGATAGCGGGAGATAGCAATAAAAGGAAAAAGGTGTGGATACCTGTCCTGAGCATCATCGCGGGATTTCTTGCATTGATGTTTCTGCCTGTTGCGGTGCTTCACTCAATGGGCGAGATCGGTGACGAAGCTATGAGTCAGGCTGACTTTCACATCAGTCCGAATGATGTGTATGCCCGGCTCACACCGGATCAGCAAGCGCAGCTTGGTAATTTCGAGCAGATAAGCCGTGAGATAGAGGCGGCTATGACAAACGCCGGAGTACGGATACAGACCCGCAAAGCACAGATCATATATGTCTGCTCCCTGTCGGAGTACAGCGGATTCAATGCCGAAAGCTATGCTCATCTTTTCGCTGTCGCGCCGGATGATCAGGCGCTGATAACGGCGATTGCCTCGACCTACGGTGTGGAGATCGACTACGATCAGTATCTCCGCACCTACACCGGGCTGATGAATCTGACTATCAATCCGTATATGTTTGATGACGGATCCACAAAGAACTGCGCCGACCTTGCTCATTGGGCTGACAATGCCTACATCTCCGGCTGGGGATACAAGGCAGGCTACACCGGGAACCAATGCGAGGAAGATCATATACGCTATGCCGACAATGCAGGACTGATGCTTGGGTATCTCAACTACGATCCGACTGCAAAAGAATTCGGAGAGAATTACACTACACTGACCTATACAGTTCAGGGAGATATATCAACGATGCCCGATATCCCCGGCATAGGTCTCTATGACGGCAGTAAGCATGGAGTTTACATTGGCGGCGGTGAAGTTGTTTTCTCCTCTGCTATCCCCGGCTATGTTACCAAAGAAACCGTTGCCCAAGGAACATGGTCATTGTGGTGTACCTATGAAGGCATCAGCTATCCGCAGGAGGTTGATGATGCGATAGAGGCAATAAGGAATTCGCCAGATGACAGCAGTAATGAGAATAATGACGAAAGTGAGGTTGAAAGCAATGCACAGTAAAAGAATTATGATAACAAAGCCTGAGAAGAACGAACATAAGCTGTTTTACTCTTCAGGCGGCGAACACAAGAAAGCGTTGATAGGACATCTCCGTATCGACTTTGGCTCAGGAGATGAGTTCTGGCATTCTTGGTGGGGTGAGCATGAAGAAATGAACGACGATGAGTTTTCGGATACGCTTGACCACCTTTTCAGAACAATGCGAAAAAGCATCTTCAAGGACAGGGACAGTATGAAGGAGTATCTGAAGAAACTCCCCACCGAGCAGATCGATGATTGGCAGGGCTTCAAGGCAGAGTGCAGCGGCTATGTTTTTTATCTTCGCTGCAATACGGCTCAGGGAAACTATGACTGCTACTGCTATTGCTATGACAAGGAATTGCTTGAACAGGCGATGTCCGAGCAGAATGAAACAGAAGATATTGAGATCGGAGGAATGTAAATGAGAGTCGAATTAAGATCAATGAAATATTTAACCGAGCTTCTGCTTCCGGCTGACAGATATGAAATACAGGATGCTCTTGATAAGCTGCGGCTTTATGACAGCAGCGAGGTGAGCTGCAGGATCCTGACCTGCGGAGCTGTGCCTATGCTGAAGGGTATGGATTTTGAGGACGATCTGTACCGGATAAATCTCCTTGCAGAACGCATCAGCGGCAGCGACGGCAATACAAAAATACACAATGTAATGATGAGCGCTCTGCTCAAGGAAAGCTGTCACCGCACCCTCGATGAGCTGATAGCTGTGACCTACACACCGGACGTGCCTGTATTTCCGTGCAAATCGTATTATGATTACGGCGAGATAGTTATCGACAATGACTGGTTCGATGAGATCAAGAATGTCCCTGACGAGGCTGTCCCGTATCTCGACACCTATACGATAGGCCGTGAAATGGCTGACCGTGAGGGCGGCTTCTTTATAGATGACTATTATGTTATCCCCGGCAACTACGAACCCGCAGATATCGAGATAACGATCGGTAAGCCGGAGAGATCGTTCTTCTGTCTGACGATCGCGCCGAAAGGCAGAGATGCAGAAAAGACAGGAGAGAAATACTATCTCCCACAGGACGCAGGCAGGATAGCGGAGTTCGCACACGGTATTGGTGTAGCGCTTGATGATCTGGAGATCGTTGATTTCAAGTCTGCGCTCCCGAATGTTCAGCCGCCGGAGAGTTCCGACATAAACAATGCGATAGTCTATCAGGCTGTTGCCAAAAAGATCAGTTCACGTCTGAGCGACAAAGGAGTTGTCCGTTTAAAAGCGGCGATGTCCCTGCGGCCGCCGATGACTGCGGGTGAGATCAGCGAGCTTGTGGATAACCTCCACAGATATGATTTCGATACGAGCATATCCGGTCCGGACGGATATGGATTCTTCTATCTCGACAGATTCATCAATGACCGCTTTGATATGAATGCAATAGCCGACAGCAGCTTCGCAGAGATCGGTGAAGCGATCATGACCCGCAAGGGCTGCTCACTTACTGACTACGGTCTGATCTCTTCTATGGACGGCAGTCTCTATGGGATGATCACCAAAGAACCTGAGCAGACTGATGAAGATCTGGAAGAAAGCGATGAGGACTGCGATGAACAGCCCTCGGAAGATGACGATATGGAAATGGGGTGAGGCAATGGATAAACTGATAAAGATTAGGGTGCCGGAGAGCAAGGTCAAAGCTCTCGATTATTTCATTACCCTCAAGGGCAGCACCCTTGAGACCGAGATGGTGAAAGCCGTGGATCTGCTCTATGATAAATTCGTGCCGAAGGAGGTAAGGTCCTATGTGGAAGGAACGCAGGTCGATCCTGATGAGGTGAATAGCAAACCCGGCCGCAGAAGGTCAGATGCACCGGACAAAAGCTCCCCCGTGTGAAGAACCACAGCGCCTCGTGTGCCGCTTTCGGCGGCACAGTCGGGAAACGATACCCCACAGACTGCCCGGGCGGTTTGTGGGCGTTTCTCGCAGTCTTTTTTGAGAGCAATTCTGCGGGTGAAAGTGCGGCCCGGAGAGGGGGTGTTTGGTTTGCAAGTTAAAGATTCGGGGCCGTAGCCCCGAATCGGTCACAGCGACGGGCAAAGCCCGCCGCGAGTTTGCGCGGTTTGCGGAGTTCTGCAAAAGGGTTCCGTAAAACCGGTAAAAACTGAAAATAGGGGTCATATGGCGGGATTTGGCGAATTTGCGGGCTTTGTTCAGGGTCCGTGGAGGTGATTTGATTGAGTTTTGAAAACAAACAGAAAAGAGCATTCTGGTTTTATCCTGAAACGCTGACAGGTGTGGAAACGCATTACAAGCATGATAATTGCAGATCAAAAAGTGAGTTTATCGAGAAGGCTATAAAGTTCTATCTCGGTTATCTTGACGAAGAAAAAAGTGTAAACTATATCTCTCCGATGATAACAGAGACAGTAAAAGCTGAGATAAAAGGTACGGAGCAGCGCATCTCCCGTCTGCTTTTTAAGGTCGCAGTTGAACTTGGAAAGCTGGCTCATATCACCGCTGCAGTGAATGGTGTTGACGAGGAAGATATCCGTGAACTGCACGCTATGTGTATCAACGAGGTCAGAAAGATAAACGGAATAATAAACAGCGAAGATGCGGCAGCTTATCAGCAGAGCTGAAAAAAGGTCCGGGCGGGTTGAAATATATCCGCTCGGATATACATAAAAAATATTCAGAAGGGGGAGAAAAACAATGGCAAAAATAATTGTAACAAGCAGATATTTAAAAAGCGGGAGCAAAGGAAATCTGAGTAATTATGTGAAATATATTGCGACAAGACCCGGCTCCGTCAGCAACAGTTCCAACAGAGAGATCAAACCTGTCACCGATAATCAGAAACAGTTTATTGAAAAACTGCTGAAGGATTTCCCGGAGGGAAAAGAGATGTTCGAGTACGATGATTATATATCCAAGCCGTCAGAGATCACTGCATCAAAGCTGATCGGTGAGATCATTGAAAGAAACTCTGACAGGATAGCGAACAGAAAAAACTATGTCGGCTATCTCGGCAAGCGCCCGGGAGTTGTAAAACTCGGAGATCATGGATTGTTTTCTCAGGAGGACAAGCCGATAGATCTGAAAGCAATCGCAAAAGAAATATCAGCTCACAAGGGAAATGTCTGGACCCATGTAGTCGCTCTGCGGAGAGACAATGCTGAAAAGACCGGATACACAGATCTTAATTCGTGGCGGGAGCTGGTCAAAAGAAACATTCCGAAGATCGCAGAAGCATCAAAAATTGATATGAAAAATCTGAAATGGTATGCTGCCTTTCACGATAAAGAAACCAATCCTCACGTGCATATTATTGTTTACTCGACTGATCCACGCGAGGGCTTTCTCACTAACAAAGGAATAGAAAAGATACGCTCGGCATTTGCAAATGATATCTATCACGATGAGTTATATAACCTATACGGCAGGCAGACTGCTCTCCGTGATGATCTGAAAAAGGAGTCTGCCGAGCTAATGCATCAGCTTGCTCATAAGCTGAAAGTCGGAGATAATTCTACAGAAGGACTTAAAACAACGATATTGTCTTTGTTAGAACAGCTAAGTAAATATAAAGGAAGAACGTATTACAAGTTCCTTCCGCCGGAGATGAAAGCCAATGTTGACAGCATCTTTCTACAGCTTACCGAGAACGAATCTATCCAAAAGATGTATGCACTCTGGTGCGAGATGGAGCAACAGAAGCACGATATTTATTCTTCTGCAAAAGTAGAATTTCCACCGATGCATCAAAACAAGGTATATAATTCTGTCCGTAATATGATAATACGGAAAATATCCGAGATGAATTTAGTTCTAAATAATTCCAATGAACAACAGTCGCCTGAGCCGTCAAATGATGACTCGGGCGATGATTTTTCATATGAGATAATGCTGGAGCCTGCACCTTTTCCCGATGACTTTATGAATTCAGGTGAGGTGATAGAAACGACAAACCTCAATTACTTTTTGAAATGGAGCAAGGGTTATAAAGCCGCCTGTGAGCTTATCTATGGCAAGGATGACGGTCAAGATGAGTTTATTAAGGCAGAAAAATTGTTATTATCCGAAGCAGAAAATGGAAATGTCCTCGCACTTTATGATCTTGGAAAGCTCTATACTACCGATAAAATTGTAGGGAAAGATGATGCTAAATCAGATCGATACTATGCAGAGGCACTCAAAGGCTTGATGGAAATAGAGCCGTATTCCTGCTGCCTTTATCCATTCGAGCCGAAGCATCCTTGGCAGAGAGTAAAGCCAAAAGATATGAGAGCCTACGTCTGGTACCGCATCGGCAAGATGCATTGTTATGGTCTCGGAACAGAAAAGAACGAAACCGAAGCGCTTAAATGGTTTGAAAGAGCTGCGATAGCCGGGAACAAGTATGCTCAGTTCAGCCTTGCAAATATGTATTACTACGGCAGCGGAGTTGAGCAAAGCTATGAAAAAGCATTCAGTTGGTACAAGGCTTCTGCATCACAAGGGCAACCTTATGCCCAGTATGCTGTAGCACAGATGTATGCCAACGGCGAATCAGTTGTCAAAGATAATACCGAAGCACAAAACTATTATGCACAAGCTCTTGCCGGATTTCTGAAACTCGATACAGACGGACAGGCTGATGATAACTTGTTTTACAAGCTCGGACGGATGTATATGCACGGCCTTGGAACTGATAAGGATACCGTAAAAGCCCTCGATTACTTTAAACGCTCTGCGGAGCTGAACAACAAAAATGCCCTGTATGAATACGGGAAAGCGCTCCTGCTCGGGGAGAACACAGATCAAGATATCCCTATGGGCTTGGATATGATTCAGAAAGCGGTCGCACTTGGAAGCACAAATGCAAAGCGGTTCCTTGCTCTCGAATACATCTGCGGTGAACATATTGAGCATGACGTTGACAAGGGTATTGAAATGCTGACCGAGCTTTCAGATTGCGGAGATACGCTGTCAGCATACAAGCTCGGAAAGATCTATATGACAGGAGAGGTAGTATTCAAGGACTTAGACAAGGCTGAGAGTTTACTTCGGCAAGCATCCGATGATAATAACGAATTTGCCATGTACGCTCTTTCCAAGCTTTATGTGTCAGATGGAAAGAAAAGTCTTGACAAAGCAGTTGACCTACTTGAAAAGATTTGCGATAACGTACAGCTCAAGCCGTATGCTGCATATACCTATGCGAAGATACTGCTTGATGATAATGAGTTTCACAATACAGAGAAAGCTATTAAACTTCTTGAAGAAACAGCAGATGAGAATAGTTGGTGTTCATTTTTACTCGGCAGGCTGTATCTGTTTGGAAACAATGATACAGAGCGCAACAAAGAAGAAGCAATTATGTGGCTGACCAAATCTACCGAGGCAGGAAACGAATATGCCGAGGCGCTGATACAACACTCGGAGGATTATGAAAACGCAATGCTGACAAATTCGATTTTTGGGTTATTTGTTAGTCTATCTCGTGTAATTGAGAATGATTATTCGAAGTCACAGCAAAATGTGCAGTCACAGACCGACAGGAAACTCCGTCAAAATATACAAAGGAAGAAAGAGGAACTTGGGCAAAAGGACGAATTTGGTTACACTCAGTAATCTGTCCTAAAAGTCGTACAGCTTCAGCTTTACTTTTTGTACAAATTGTGATATAATACTATGCGAAGAACAATAATGATGGCTTCTAAATCTTTTCTCTGATATTGGAGGGGTTTGATGCTTACTAAGAATTTATCACCTAAACAAATCGAAGCAGTCAATGCAATTGATGACGATGTAGAAATAATTGCATGTGCTGGAGCCGGAAAGACTGGTGTTGTCACACGCAGAGTTATCAACATTCTAAAAAATAAGCAAGATGTCTTGCCAGAGAACGTTGTGTCATTTACATTTACAAGGAAGGCAGCCGAAGAATTAAAGAGCCGAATATATTCTATGGGTAAAAGTGTCCTGGGACACACTCAAGGATTTGCCAACATGTACATTGGAACTATTCACGGTTTTTGCTTACAAATGCTTCAGGAGTTTCTTCCTGAGTTCCAATCATTTAATGTATTGGATGAGATTCATACAAAACTCTTTGTTGAACGATACTATGAAGAAATCGGCATGACAGATCTTGACCTTCAAAAATACATTGAAACTGATCTGTTTATTCGCGTAATGAGTCTGCTTAATGAAAATTGGTATGACTATGATAAATGGAGCCCAGAGGTCAAGACTGCATATAAAAAATACCAGGACAAACTCTATTCAGAAAAGTTCTTTGATTATTCGCTTATTCTCAGAGAAATGGTCCAGCAGCTTGAAAGCAATCTGCCTTTCCGGTGTATAATTGCTGAAAGAGTCAAATACCTGACCGTTGATGAGTATCAGGATACAAATCCTGTTCAGGAACGTCTTATAAGCATAATAAAAGAACTCGGTGCCAACCTTTGTGTCGTAGGCGATGATGATCAGACCATTTACCAGTTCAGAGGAAGCGATTCAAACAACATTTTGACTTTTATGCAGCGGTATAATATTCAGAAATATATCGTTCTTGATACTGATTACCGAAGCACTACGGGAATAGTAGATGTAGCCAAAAATGTTATTACCAACAACTCAAGAAGGCTTCCAAAGACTATACAGTCAGGGTGTAAAACTCCATATGACGAGGGAGATATCGTTTTTAATGAGGTCAGAACATCTGATGACGAGTATGAATTCATTGCCGAGAACATAAAAAAACTCCATGATATAGGTGTCCCGTATTCCGAAATAGCAATACTGCTCAGAAAGAGAAAAATTGGGGCTGATATAGCTGAAACATTAACCAACCATAACATTCCTTTTATAATTGAAGGCGTTAATGAGTTAATGCTTACACCGGAGTGCAGAGCTGCCAAAGGCATATTTGATTATCTGAATAATGAGATAGAGTCAACAGATCTTTTCAAATTATGGCTTGATGTGGACTATCCCTTCAACAAAAAAGAGGTGGCTGATAGTCTGCAGTCTCTGATGACATTAGACATCTCAAAGTTAAAATATTACGGAGAACTAAACCTTCAGAAAATATACCACGACTTTCTAAAAGGCATCTCATTAATTGAGGATGGACGTCCTCAGACCGAAATTATTCTGTATAACCTTGGTAAATTCAGTCAGGTTATCGGAGATTATGAGGTTATCAATTTTACTGTTAACCCAAGATATAAGATAAGAGGTTTTTGTTCGTTCCTTCAATATGCTGCAGGAGATTACTATCCAGAGGGGCATCTTTCAAATTCATACATCAAACCGGATGCTGTATCAATTATGACAGTGCATCAGTCCAAGGGGCTTGAATACGCAGCGGTATTCATTCCAGGACTGAATAAGAATTACTTTCCTGCTCAAAAGGTTGGTGGAAAAAGTATTTGGCACGTTATTCAAAGAAATTGGATAACTGGTTCAAGCAGATTTGACGGAGACCTTGAGGATGAACGTAAACTGTTCTATGTAGCAGTAACAAGAGCAAAGAAGTATTTATTCATATCAAGGGCCACCGAGACCCGTGATAGATCTATTTCAACTTTCTTTATTGAGGCAAGAGATTCATCGTGTATGCTTCAATATGATCCTAGTAACACATATGATGCAATACATCTGCCTGATCTCAGACGAGATCAGATGCCGCTGACACTCAACTTTTCTATCCTTGACGATTATTTTGAATGCCCTTACAGGTTTAAACTATCAGCATTTTACGGCTTCGTTGAACCTCTATCCGAGAGACTTGGCTACGGTAACACGCTTCATGAGATAATCCGAAATATAAACTTAGCTATTATTGATGGCAAACCTGTCACAGATCACTTCATCCAAAAGACATTTGATGAGGTGTTTTATCTTCCTTATGCAACACCTAAGCAGCAAGAAGCTATGCGTGAAAGTGCCAGAAAGGCTATTGACAACTACGTTAAGGCGGTTGCTAAATCAAGAGACAGCATTTGCAATGCGGAATCTCAAATAGAGATAGATCTCGGAGATGGCGTTACTGTCAATGGTCGAATAGATTTGGTTAAGGAGGTCTCCGAAAACGGCCACAAAAAGAAAGTCATTGTAGACTTTAAGACTGCTAACAAGAGAGTGCTTGAGGCTATCAGGACAGAACAGCTGAAGATCTATGCGCTTGGATACAAGCATCTGACTGGCGAACTTGCCGATTATCTGGAAATATATCATCTTGATTCTCAGAACTCTGCAAGAGAACCGGTCACAGAAGGACTACTGGAGAACGTTGAATCTGATGTCCGGGCTGCAGCTGACAGAATCAGAAAAAACGATCTTCCGAAAAGATGCAGTAAGGAAAACTGCTCGAAATGCCATTTGCGACACCTCTGCCTGAGCAGGAGTGAGCAAAAATCTTATAAATAACGGAGGTACTTATGGCAAACTTATCACAGCAAAAGAGAGAAAGAATGCTTGCTTTTTTGGAAACGCTCAAGTCGCAGCACACAGATGATGATTCCATCATTGCGCTGGGCGAGATTGAAAAAGAACTGAAGGCAAAGAAATACGGCCTTGTGTGGGAAGAACATGAGGAAAATGTCGATGTAATGATGAAGACTCATATTCCAGTGTTTACAGAGGAAGCCAAATTTGAAGTTAATGGAGATACAAATACTAACAGATTTAATTTTCTTCTTGAAGGTGATAATCTACATAGCTTATATCTATTAGAAAAAACACATCGGGGTAGGATTGATGTAATATATATAGATCCCCCGTATAACACCGGTAAGAAAGATGATTTCCGTTATAATGATGCTTTTGTTGATAAAGAAGATACTTTCCGACATTCTAAATGGCTTTCATTTATGGCTGAAAGATTGAGGATAGCGCGGAATTTATTGTCTTCTAAAGGAGCTATTTTCATTTCTATTGATGATGATGAGCAAGCAGCACTCAAAATACTTTGTGATGAAATATTCGGTGAACAGAATTTTGTTGCATCTGTTATCTGGGAAAAGAAATTTAGTCCACAAAATGATGCTAGATGGTTATCAGATAATCATGATTTTGTTTTGGTATATGCATCAAATAAAGAAGAATGGAAGCCTAATCTACTTGATAGAACGGAAGAAATGAACGCAAGATATAGCAACCCCGATAATGATCCTCGTGGGCCGTGGACTTCAAGCGATTTTTCAGCTAGAACATTCAGTGAAAGTGGATATTATCCAATAACTACTCCTAGTGGGAAAATTGTATATCCCGCAGATACGCGTAGTTGGATTACAAATCAAGAAACATTTCAAAAGTTGGTTAGCGAAAATAGAATTTGGTTTGGTGCAAAAGGCTCCAATGTTCCCAGAATAAAAACATACCTATCGGAAGTTCAACAAGGTGTTGTTTGTAAAACTATCTGGAACAGAGATGAAGTTGGAGATACGCAAGAAGGTACAAGAGATTTAAAAACACTTTTTGATGGCAAAGGTGTGTTTAAGAGTCCAAAACCAATTAGATTGATTGAAAGAGTATTAAAACTCGCTAGTAGAAAGGATAGCATAATTCTTGATTTTTTTGCAGGTTCTGGTTCAACTGGTCAAGCAGTTCTGGAGTTAAATGCAAAAGACGAGGGGTATCGTAGTTTCATTCTCTGCACAAATAATGAAAATAATATTTGTGAAGAGGTAACATATGAACGTATTAAGCGTGTTATTGAAGGCCATGGAGAAATTGCAAGCCATCCTTCAAACCTTCTTTTCTACAAAACTGATTTCATCCCAAAAGAATCCGAAGAACTCTCGGATGACCTTCTTGCTCACATCCGTGAAATGATCCAGCTTGAACACGGAATCAAAATCGATGACAAGAAATATGTCATCATTATGGACGACGATGAGATGGATCAATTTGAGAAAAATATCTCCAATTACCCAGACCTAAAGGCGGTATTCATCAATCAGGATGTTCTCCTCACAGCTTCACAGAACAAGATGCTTGAGAACATTGAATCATACACGATTCCGGATTATTACTTTGACTTTGAATTAAGGGAGGCGGGCGAAACATGGTAAACGGCATCGAAAACTACGAATTTCAAGAAGACTGTGTCGATTTTCTCTATGACAAGACAACTGCATCCGGCACTAAACAGGTGATCACCGTCAAGGCTCCTACCGGTGCCGGAAAAACCGTCATCCTTGTCAAGTATGTTGATACCTATTTAAAGAATACCGACGGCAAGACTGCCTTCGTATGGCTTTGCCCCGGCAAGGGTGATCTTGAGGAACAGAGCAAGGACCGTATGGATGAGCTTGCTCCGCACATAGATACAAGAACGCTGCCGTATTCGATGCTCTGTGGCTTTGACGGCAGGAGCGTTACTTTCATCAATTGGGAGCTTGTTACCAAGAAAAAGAACAATGCTCTCAAGGACGGAGAAAAGAAGAATCTGTTTGAAAAGATAGATGAAGCCCATAATGACGGGATCAAGTTTATCGTTATAATTGACGAAGAACACGAAAACAATACCGCCAAGGCCAATGATATAATAGAAGCATTTAAGCCGGAGCACATCATTCGAGTTTCTGCTACGCCTGTCAAGGTTTCTCACCAGGAGTATTACGAAATTCCCGAAGAAGATGTTATTGATGCGGGCCTCATTACAAGAGCGATCTATGTAAATGAGGGAGTCGAAGACTCTGACCGCATCGAAGACGACTATGATGTTCTGATTAAGCTTGCTGATCTGAAAAGACAGGAAATACAGGTTGGTTATGATATGCTGAACGTTGATATCAGACCACTTGTCCTTATTCAGTTTCCTGTTGGTCAGCCTGAGACCATAAAGGCTGTCGAAGACAAACTTGCATCTATGGGATACACCTATGATAACGGCTTAGTTAACATTTGGATGAGTGATCAGAAGGTTATCAGTGATGATCTTACAGAACCTAACGGAGCTCCTGCATTTTTGCTCATGAAACAGGCGGTTGCTACCGGGTGGGATTGTCCTCGTGCCAAGATACTTGTGAAACTGCGTGAAGGCGGCAGTGAACGTTTTCAGATACAGACCATAGGAAGAATTCGCCGTATGCCTGAAAGAAAGCACTATCTCTTCCCTGCTGTTCTCGACTATTGTTACATATATACCCTTGATTCTGAGTATAAGAATGACCTCCTTACTGCATTGGATAAAGCTTATCAGGTGAGAAAGCTATTTGTAAAACCTGATGTAAAAGATTTTGCTCTAACAAAAGAGATGCGTAACCTGGATATTGACAGTGGCATCGGTGAGCGCGAGATGTTGAGAAGAGTTTATGATCATTTAGTTGCCAAATATTCTTTGGGTCCCAAAATAGCAGATAACAGGATCGCCTTGGAATCTGCCGGATACAACTTTTCTCATGATATTGATAGCAGTATAATCAGGGGTGCATTTCGCACTACTGAAGATCTTTCTAATGCGTCTTCCTCAAAAAAGGTTGACATCAAAACCAAGATTAATACTCACTCTCATGGTATTTATCTGATGCACGCTATTGATGAGATCAAAACTATCACGTCAATTCAGGCTCAAAAAGTCAAGAACATACTTCAGCGTTTGTTCCGAAAAGGAAAGAGAACTAAGTATAAACTCACTTCCCTCGACACAAGCGATTTCTATGCATTTGTTATAAACAATTCCAGTCTGCTCAAACAGGAATTTCGTGAGATCATGGCATCACAAGGTGGTACACAGTTGGCATTCGTTGGTCAAGCAAAGACATCCACGTTTAGAATTCCTGAATCCGAGTTATATAAGTTTGGTGCTGTAAAGAAAATTAAGCTGATGGAAAAGAACGTTTATGCCGGTTATACCAATGAATTTGTGACCTCAGACGCAAGAAAGAGCACCTCTGAACGTCTATTTGAACAATACTGCGAGAAGGATGACTCGGTTCTATGGGTATATAAAAATGGCGATGCTGGGCAGCAGTATTTCTCAATAGTATATAAGGACGGTTTATCAGGCAAGCAATGGCTTTTCTATCCCGACTACATAGCAAAGCTGACAAATGGAGAGACTTGGATTATTGAAACCAAAGGTGGTATGCAAAGTGGTCATACTAAAAACATTGATATTCAGGTTGAAAACAAGTTCAAGACTTTCAAAGCCTATGCTGAACGCTATAAAGTTAATTGGGGATTTGTAAGAGATATTGACGAAGAACTATTCTTCTGTAACACTGAGTACACTGAAGATATGTCTGGTGATAATTGGAAACCTTTGGACTCAGTTTTCTAAAGAAAAGTAGCTGCCTAAGAAATCTATAACTCACATAATTTATTAAAAGAGGCTCCTGTTTCAAAACCAGGAGCCTCTCGCTTTAGTTCAGAACCAATAATCCCTCATCAGTTTCAAAAATTCCTTGGTTATAGGAAACCCCGAGCTTTCCCCGATAACAGAGTCGATGCAGCAATACGGGCAGATTGCCGTCCCTCGACGGTCGCAGTCATTGTCATCAAGCAGCCAATCCTCAATCTCGGAGGGCTTGAATATCTCGAGGCAATAGAAGCAGCCGCAGATGCTGTCCTTTTCAAGCTCAGGCTTGTGGTTGCAGGAAAAGCGATGTGCTTTCTTTAAGTTGTATTTTTCCAATATTATCACCTCCGAAAGTGTTCAGGCTCAGATGATAAAGAAATCATCCCCCGCCGCATACTTGGCATAATCCACCTTATGAACGCCGGAATCTCCGCTTCTGTAAGCTATGTGGCTGACAAACCCGCAGAACGCAAGCTGCTTTCCGGTCTGCAGCGAGATGATGTCATAGCCCTCTCCGAGATGCTCGGTCGGCAGATGCTTACCGAAGCGATAGCCCTCCTCCTCGGCAGCTTTCAGGAATGCGTCATAATCCTGCTGGCTGTGGAAGGTCAGAAAGATGTGTCCCTCGTAAGCGTCTCTCAGTCTTTCAAGTGTTCGGTTGCTCATAGCGATACCTCCATAATTGTATTTACAGAGCGCATCGGGATATAATTAAACCCTATCGACAACGATAGGGTGAACAGCCGGCATATTACCCTATCGTACAAGCATTAGCACCTTGCCGGATCACGGTAGGCTGCTGTGCGGTCAACGAGCTTGTCTCTCGCGCACTCTGTATAGGTTTGTCCTTTTGGACATCTTTATTGTATCACAGTAAGGAACGGTTGTCAATAGCATTTTCAAGGACAGTCCAAATAAACGTACTCAAAATCCGACGTTTTTCGTTTCATGTCTAAAAGCGATCAAAAAGAGGGCGGTTCACCCTGGACCGCCCTCAAAATAATACTTCCGGCATTAACGATCTGTTAAAGATATTGACTTTTTGTGAACGCAAGTCCTCATTCTTCCGTCATTGAATTCAACAGCTTAACGATAGCTTCTTTCTGTCTCTTTGACAGCTTTTTCATTGCCTTAACAACAGTCCGCTCCTGATCATTAAGCACGGCGCTGCTCTCATCTGCAAAGAACTCCCCGAGCGTCACGCCCATACCATCGCAGAGTTTGGTCAGGGTGTTCAGATTCGGCTGCCGCTGACCGTTCTCGATCTTCAATATGCAGCTATGGGACAAGCCTGTCCTGATGGTCATATCGTAAATGCTTAACTCCTTCAATTCGCGGAGATCTTTTATCCTTTTGGCTATATCCAAATCAAACACCACCTTTAACCCCTATTATATACCATCTGACCTGAAATAATAACGTACATTATGTCTTGATTTTAAGGTCGTTCAGTCGTATAATAGAAGGTATCAGGGGGTGACAGATATGGCAAGTGTATGCTTTACAGGGCATAGGGGCATTAATGAGCCTGCAAATGATCTGGGTATGAGGATCGAAACGGCAATAGAAAAATCTATACTAAAATTCAATGCTACGGATTTCTACGCGGGAGGGGCTATAGGTTTCGATATGCTTGCAGCGGTAAGCGTGATCCATACGATGGACAAATATGACGATATTAGGCTTCATCTCGTCCTGCCCTGTCCTACTCATATAATGACTGTCAAATGGAGTCAGGAAGATAAGGCAATGCTGGATGAGTTATTTTACTTTGTCGAAAGCGTCACGGTAATATCTGACAGATACTATGGCGGCTGCATGAAGGAGCGAAACCAAAGACTCGTTGATCTTGCCGACACTCTCTGTATCTGCTATTGGAATGAGAATAATTTCCGAAGCGGGACAGGACAGACGGTTAGAATGGCAGAGAAAAAAGGGCTATTGATTAAAAATCTATACAAATGAATTGCCAACAGTCCAAACAGTTGTACTTGTTTTGGGCTGTTTTGCTTAACTGTCCAAAGAAAAGCATTGATAATTATGAGGAATATGATATAATACAAGCAAGAAGATGAAAGGACGGAAAATACAGGCTTTAAAGGGGGTGTCTGTATGAAGAATGAAAAAGAATTATTTGACAGCTATATGAGCTATAACCTTGTCAACGGGGAAACAAATCCTTACGGCAGAGGAAGAAACAGCAGCTCCGGCAGCTGCCCGCTGTGGCTGAAGATCATAGCCGCTGTTCTTGTGGTATACGGTATAGTAACCCTCATCGGCATTTTCTCTTCTCCCAAGTGTGAAGAGCCCGGCTGCAATAACGAGCCCGCTGCAGACAGCCGTTACTGTTCATTTCATAAGTATAAATACTCGTACAGCACTTCCAGGAGCAGCACCACAACAAAGACTACAACCGCTCCAAAGGTGACTACAGCTCCAAAGCAGACAACCAAAAAGAAAACTACTACAAAGAAAAAAGTCACGACCTACAAGAAAGACGATCCTTATGACGTTTACGATTATGACGATCCCGAAGATTTCTATTATGATAACTATGATGATTTCTTCGATTACGAAGATGCCGAGGACTATTACTACGATAACAGATATTGATTTAAGGAGAAAATTAAAATGGCTGAATACAAGAAACTCTCAGAAGCACAGATAGGAGATAACTTTACAAGACCTCTGATGATTGACTCGATCAAGACAGAGATCGCATCAAACGGGAATCCTTTCCTCAAAATTGCCGTTACCGATGGTGAGACTATGCAGAGCATTGTCCTGTTTGACACCACAATTGAAGCTCTCGCTGCACAGGGGATCAAGGCAGACATCCTCGCGGATATAAACCTTATGGTGGAAAACTATAGGGGAAACAAGAGTTTCAAAATCGTATCAATGAAGCCAACTGCTGACCCCGATGCAGATATAAAGGACTTTATCAAGCTCCCACCCGTTGATATAGATCTGATGTACAACGAAATCATTGAAAAGATAAAAGGAACAGCTCAGACCTTTGAGGGAAAATATGAGTCACTTGCAGATCTGACGATCAGCATTCTGAAGAAGAACGAGCAGGGATATAAGAAATCCTCAGCGGCGGTCACTATGCACCACAACCTTCGTGGTGGTCTGCTTTACCACTCATACAGAATGGTGCAGGCGGCTGAAGCACTCTGCACGGTTTACACCTCACTTGACAAGGAACTGCTGATTTGCGGTGCTGCGATCCACGATATCGGAAAGCTGTGGGAGTATAACACCTCAGAAGCCGGAAACGCAGAATACACCTCAAACGGAGTGCTGTTCGGGCATCTGTATATGGGAGCCTCCCTTATAAAGCAGTTTACCGTCAAGCACAACTACAACCCCGAAAAGGTGCAGATGCTTATCCACCTTATACTTTCGCACCACGGTCAGAGGGAATGGGGCGCAGTTACGCTCCCGGCGATTCCCGAGGCGATCATGCTCCACAATATAGATGATATCGATGCTAAGATGTATATGTGCGAAAACAACTATGAACACATGAACGGCGGGGAAATGACTGAAAAGAGAGTGTTCGGTCTTGATACCAATCTGTATAAGCCCCAGTATATGATCTGATAAGCAAAACAACTGAATAAGGCTTCGCAAAGGAGGCGATTGCTATGACAGGTTTTGACATTACAATGATAATCGTCCTGATCGCTCTCATTATCAGGGCGGCGATGTATCTCTACAGCGGCGGTGTCCTCTTTGCGGTTATCCTTATCTTCACTCCTATCGTAGCCGGGCTGCTCCTGCTTGTCCACAAGATCAATACAAGGAAACAGCGAAAGAAACAGCAGGAGAGTGAACTGCTCACCGAGGAAATTCAAGAGATCTTCGGAAGGATGCATCAGTACAGCGATGATGCACAGGCGGCTATCGAGTATATGCAGGGCAAGCGCAAAGATCTGCCTCCCGACAGACCTATCCCCTTAAGGGAGGAAGAAATAGTGATCAACCCCAAAGACAGCCTCGAGGATCAGGTGATAGCATACATCCTCCAGTCGCAGACAACGGCTGTCGGAGGCATACAGCGAAGATTCAGGATCGGACTCCCCAAAGCGCAGCGGATACTGGACAGGATCGAGGCACTCGGGATAATCGGAGAGTATTCAACTACGACCCCGAGGGAGATCAACGTAAGCTATGAGGAATGGTTGGAGAAGCGGAGCTATTATGAAGCTCTGCGCATGGAACGGTGATAGTGCGAAGGAGGTACAATATGTTGAAGATACTTTTTCTGCCTTTGGTACTGATTTTTGCAATATTCGATTGTGCTAAAAAGAGTAAATAGTAATTTGGTACCCGATAAACAAGATGAAACGAGGTGTTGACAATGACGGAAGATGCTATGATGTTTATGGAATACATTGATAACATGACAGAGAATGAAGCAAGGAGAGCCAAAGGGATGTTCCTGGTAAATCCCAATTCTCATCCCTCTGTGAAGCTGAACAAATACATCTCTGTTAAGCTGATCAACGGCGTAACAAGATATATGCAAAGGAAGGAGATCGTAGGCTTAGGTTTTTGTTTTCCCTTGATTTGTTAGTTTTAGTATAACACATTCGCTATATTGTGTCACTTACACTTAAATACATAAAAATACACAAAAAAACACTTAAGTACAGCTAACTGTTAAAACAAATAACAAAAGTGGCAGGATCTGCCGCTTTTGTTATTTGTTTTATTACTCTTCTAATTTTTCTCCGTATTTGAGATTGGTACTACATTTCCAATAATTTATCAGCCAGGTTTCACTGATTTTAATAAACCTTTATTCTATATCTACAGCTTTCCACCGATAGCCTTTGCACTTAGTTCCGTGCTTTATAGCAAATGTTATGGCTTTTCTTGTTACACCTACAGATCTTGCCGCCTCTGAATAGTTGTCAAAAATTTCTCCGGTATCGATATTCATACAACGCAATCTACCTGCGCATTTGGGACAACCGCTATGTAATACAGTGCGTGTCCTTATTGAAGCAGGCCAACTATGTCCTTTCGAGCATTTCCACCAAACCTCATCTTTTGATCCTTTAGTATATGTTTCAGGACCTCGTTCGTTTTTTTCGTAATCCCACTCATTAAGTATCTCAGGACAATTATCAACCAAGGATCCACGCTTTTCAACTCGATTAATTTGTGCTGATTCGACGCATTTCTTTTTGCCGCATTTAGGACAACTTTGTTTCATCCCGGTACGCCGATAAGCTGACATCGCATATGAATTGCCGCAATCTGAGCATATCCACCATACATCTTCATCTGAACCTGAAAGATAATCATTGGGAGAGATATTGTTTTTGGAATAATCCCATTCTTTTAGTAATTCAGGATAGTTTTCTGCCAATGAGCCTTTCTTTTTTACAAGAGTTTTTCTTCTTGAAATCGGCCTGGCTTTCTTGGCGCATTCGGAACACCCTCTTCCCGAAGTAATATCGCTTATTGCACATTTCCATTCATGTCCGCATTTATTGCATTTCCACCATACTTTCTGATTTGAAGCAACTGTATATTCATCGGGCTTCTCAAGGTTTTTCTCATAATTCCATATTGAAAGTATATCCGGTCTTATTGTTTCAAGATCATTAAATCCCTTAACCACAACTCGTCCCGCACAAGCAGGGCATCCGCTCCCGGCAGAACGACTCGAAATTACGGCAGGCCATTCATAGCTGCATTTTTTACATTTCCACCATACTTTATGATCCGATCCCTTGCTGTACTGCTGCGGACTTTTATCATTTTTGTCGTAGTCCCATTCCTCTGCAAGGAGCGGATGAGTTGTTGCAAGATCATTAAATCCGATTTTGATCCGCTTTCCCGCGCAATAAGGACATCCCATCTTGCTTACAGTTCTGTAGCTTATTTCCATATCATAATCAATGCCGCAGACTTTACAGGTCCAATATACAGTTTTATTGGCTGCATATGCAAACATCTCCGGCGTTAATCCCTTGTTAAGCTCATAGTTCCACTCTGCAGCAATCTCCGGAAACTTGGTAGCGATGTTATTCTCTTTGATTGAGCGAATGTATAGAGCATATATCTCGCTCAAATCTCTTTTAAGATCTATATCAGGCAGTGGTAGAGATAACAAAGGAAAAGATGCTTTGATTGCCCATTCTAATTCGGATAAAGAAGGATTCGCCTTTTCCTTAGTCTCCATAACAATAGTATCGTTAGTGACGGCTCTCTCTCTTCCGCATTTAACAGTGATAAGATTTATCCCCTCGGCTGTTAATAGTGCCTTTTTTTCATTGTCCTTATCTTCTCTTTTACTGTGATAGTATTCACCGTGATATTCTATACCAGCATTCATAAGAGGAAGATAGATATCTATTTCCTTGCCCGATACAGAAGCTCGGCTTTGAGCTTCTGTAACTTTGGAATAATAGAATACAAATGACTGCTCCTGCTGCGAGGTAGAACGCTCTCCGGGCTTAGTGCAGTTTTTGCAGCCCATCCTGTTCAATGTTCTGTCAATTATTTTCCTTTTATAGCTTTTATGGCATATGGGGCATATCCAACTGACGTTTTTATTTGAAAAAGGAAGATAGTCCTCCGGCTTTTTTTCGTTATTATCGTAATCCCATTCCGCAGCTATTTCAGGATAAACCGTTGCAAGATCGGTCTCACCTGGCATTACATCTTTATGCGAGCAGAATCGACAGCCCGTATTCATAAGACACCTATGATCGACACGGGCATCAAAGCTATGTCCCTTTTGACATTTCCAAAAGACCTTTTTGGTAGAACCTTTTGTAACTTCTGTGGGAAGCAAGCCATTATTCTTTTCATAATCCCATTCCTTTGCAATTTCAGGATGAGTAATTGTAATGTTGTTCTCTACATCCATAATGCGTAACCCTTTCATACAATTAGTCATAACAGCCAGGTCTCTTTTCCCTCCGGCTCATACTCTTCAACCCATATTATATCATCAAAGAGTATCTTCTTCGTATCCACCACAAGAAGCCGCAGATCAAAGTCAATCCGGGAGATAACTCCCGTCAGCGATACATAACAAACCTTGTCATAGTACCTAAGATGAACGTGTACGCCCTTGTCGAGCTTCTTCAGCTTTTCCGATAACGCATACGCATCGTCCTCGCACAGCTCGCGCTTGTCCTGCTTGGCCGCTTCCTGTGCGAGTATAAGCTCATAATATCCCTTGAGAGCAGCAAACGGAGCGAACATCTTCGCCCGATCTGCCCGTGATGATACTTTACCCATTGTGTCCTCCAACTAATGTGTTCCTTACCCGCGCCGTTGCTTCGTCTTGGTAACTGTACCCACGAAGCACGGCGTTTTTGCCGAATCTTTCTTTTATCTGTGACACTGCCACAAGAATATTGTGTTCCCGCTCCTCCTTCTCGAAATCATCGAAAAGAGAAAGAGTCCTGCAGCATTCATATGTCAGGTTCCCGAAGCAGACCCCGAGCCTGCGGATAGGCTCGTAGTATCTTGTGGTCTTCTGATAAAGCGACTCGACCACATCAACGATCCGCTTGTAGGAATCGGTGTGACCGCCCTCAATCTTACGACCTCCGCCAGTACCCGGAAGTGTCCATCCCGAATAGCCAACATAGATGGAAACGTGGTCTGTGTACAGCCCTTGTGCAATCATTTCCGTGACGAGATTATCCACCATCTCTTTGAGTACAGTCAGCGCCTCTGGGCGTGTGTAGTCCCGAAACAGCACCTGGCTCGTAGATAGGGATTTGCTCTTGCTTTCATAACTCTGTATATCCGCTATGGTGCAAGGTTCAATACCATTGGCATGATCGAGCAGATAATCTCCGTTGATTCCAAAATTCTTGCGTATCAGCTCATAGGGCATCTGAGTGACATCATATAGATTGCGGGCTCCGTATCTTGCAAGGCGGTTGGCAATGCCCGGACCTATGCCCCAAATATCAGTGATCGGCTCATGGTGCTGAATAGTTTTCCTAAACTCCTCTTCATCCAAAAAACCAATGTGATCGGGTACATGCTTGGCGGTAATATCAAGAGCGACTTTGGCAAGAAACATATTAGTCCCGATCCCCGCCGTAGCAGTGATCTTGGTTTCCTCAAAGACCTTATCCATCAGCATGATCGCAAACTCTTTCGCGCTCATATTGTACAGCTTCAGATAAGGGGTGGCGTAAATAAACACCTCATCAATCGAGTAAACATGGATGTCCTCGGAGGCTATGTATTTCAGATAGATTCCGTAGATATGCGCCGAAATCCGCATATACATATTCATTCGCGGTATAGCCGTTATGTATTCAACGTTGCCGGGTATCTCATTGAGCCGGCAACGGTTTTTTATGCCCAAAGCCTTCATTGCAGGCGTTATCGCAAGACAGATAGCCCCCGGGCCACGGCTCGGATCGGCAACGACCAAATTGGTCGTGAACGGATCAAGGCCAAGCATCGAGCACTCAGCAGATGCATAATAACTTTTGAGGTCAATGCACATATATATCTTATCAGCCATCTGACCTTACCTTCCTAATAATGATCTACGGATTGCACCGCTTGCAGGGAGCGTAACCCATAGAGATGGCTTCGTCCCTTGTACCGTTGAATTCCTGTTTATTGTGTTCTGCCATATCCTTGACGCTCGAACAGTCGGGAATATGGAACTTGTGTGTATTAGTGTTAAGGATATATTTTGCCCCAGAGCCAACGTCCTCGGAAGGCTCATCCTTTACTACTGAAGTTTCAGTTTTGGCTTTCTTTGAATGATCTATGGTTGTACCAACGTATTCGGGACCTGATGACTCGCCATCGGAATAGCGGATCGTTATCCCCGGCTGTACGTTGTATGCAAAATAACAATAGCAGATGCCGGCACCATTATCCTCTACAGAGTAACCCTCCATAAGAATCCCTCGGCAAAGGAGATCATCCCCCTCAAAAATGGGAGTTGAGCGATACAAGACGTGGTTTCCCGTAGAGCGAATATAGTTGGCTACCATATTCTCAATAGGCAGCATTCCCTCTATATTCAAATACCTGGTTCCGGTAATCAGATTGCTAACATTGGCGTTTTCGCCAGTGAGCTGATACCCGATGAGATGGCACCTGTTGAACAGATAGTTCCCATCAATGCCCTGATAGCGGATAGTGTGCCAGCCCGATGGCTTGATCATACCAATCTCGCCACGATCTTCTGTGGGCATCAGATCACGACCAATGCAGCTCATGGTCACTCCGCATCGTCCGAAATCGTCAAGCGGAGAGTAATACTCATAAGATGTGGTAGTCATATCAGATGCGGAGAAATACGGCTTGTTGTTGTTAATTGCAACGTAAGCCAAACCGATGTATTTGGGAATCAGCGACAGATCGAATGGCTTTGTTTCTGCGACCGATGTAACAGTGGTGGTTGCAGCTGTAGTCTCCGCAATAGTCGTGGTTTCAGCCGGGGCCTCGGTAACAGAAACAGATGTAGTTTCACTCTCAGCAACTGATTCAGTCGTGCTGACAGCGATTTCAGAAGATCCGGTTACGTCTGATTGTGTAGTGACAGTGTCTTCTGCCACGCTTGTCTGTGCAGGTCGGCTGTCATTACCTCCGAAAGGATTGACATCAGATAGATCACAGGCAGACAGCGAAAATGACAATACCACGGTTATAATAACCGATAACGCTCTATTAATCAAACGTTTCATAAAGCCACCTCTGTCCAGACAAGGAAATATGTTTTTCTGCTGCTAAAACTCGATTTTGGGATCCCAGGCAGGAGCATAGTTCTTGTATCCTGCTTCCTTCATCAACGCCAGTTTAAGATTAAGAAGGTTGACATTGATTTCGAGCAGCTGTGAAACAGAATAAATATCCCTACCTTCACAAAAAAGCTCATCGATCTCATCCTCGTCTAAGAGCAGATGAGCAGCAAAAGTATTGGCTTGATACTCAACTTTGGTGTTCATATTGAACATTTCAAATTCCCGTAAGCATTTTTCCTTTGCAATATCATAATGCAGCAGAGCGTGACCAAGCTCATGAGCACAGACAAGCATCTGCGTTCTTTTATCGATTGCACTTGAAACAAAGATCACAGGCGTGTTGTCAATGATTCCGAAAACACCCTGCTGGCTTCCAAGATCAGCTTTGAAATACCTGATCCCGAGATACTCGCAAAGTTCAAACGGGTCACGGGTCTTAAATTTGAGTATGAGATTATGAACTGTATCATAGATATAATCCAATTCCTTTTCCTCCGAAAATCATTCTTCTTGCTTTGACATTTTTTCTTCCCGTATATCCCAGTAGGCTCTCTGAAATGCCATCATTACTTTTTCAGCATCAGCATCAGAGATCTCGCCGCCGGCATAAAGACCGATGATTTTGTTCGCCAGTCTGTCAGCTTCAGCTTTCCCAGACAGACCGTGAGCTGCTTCTGCGCAGATTTCAAAATCATTCTCATGCTCTTCCTTGAGGAAATCGACCGAAACTCCGAAATGATCTGCAAGTTTAGCATACGCATCACTTTCAAGAGAAGGAACGCTCTTTCCTTGCTCATAGTTTACGATCGTTCTGCGGGAAACACCAAGTAACTTGGCGATATCCTCCTGGCTCTCTTTTTGACCGATTCGTATGTTTTTGATTTTTTCACCGAATGTCATAACTAAGTCCTCCATTGGTTAAATGTGTTTCACAACAATAGTGAAATTCCCTGTGCATATATCATAGCACACATCCGTTCGATTGTCAATACAGTTTTCACATATTTTGCGAAAAATATATGGTTATACAAAATCTGTTTCACACTTTTGTGTGAACCTACAAAAATACATCGTTTCACTTGACAATGTGAAAATGGTGTGTTATCATCATTCTTGACGAAAGCCTCATCCCCGTTGAGGCCGGAGCCGGATACATAGAATTATGAAACAGGAGGATGGCAAGATGGTACAGATAAGAAAACCGACGAGCGCAAAGGTCGATACTCAGATGAACGTTATACTTGATATGATCAAAGGCAGATACAAGGAGAACAGATTTCCTCCGTCTGTCCGTGAGATCTGCAGCGTAATGGGATACGCTTCGACCAGTACTGCGCACAGATACCTAAAGCTGATGGCTGAGAGAGGGATGATCATCCTCGTGCCGGGAGTAAACAGAGGGATCATGCTCCCGCCCGAAGATGATACTAATGAGGGAAAGACAGACAATAGAGATGACACAGAGAGAGGGGAACGCTATGAAGATGATCAGAACGAGGAAAGAGATAGACGAGCTGTGTGAAACCATAGTCAGACAGTATGCCGGAGATAAATACCTGACCGATCCTGTTGATATCGGAGGGCTGGCTTTGAACTACTTCAAGCTGAAAGTAATCTATGTTAGGTTTGCCGACAGGAGCAAGGAAAGACTCGGATGCATAAGCGACGGTTCGACTATGATTAAACTCATATATAACGGGAAGGTCAGTGATTATATATTTCCTAAAGACACGATCCTGCTTGATATAACTATGAAAGGAGAAAAGGAACGCTCACGCAGAAGATTTACTCTCGCACATGAGGTTTACCACTATATCGACAATGTGATAAACGGAAACCAAGCCTATGGATACTGCTCAAAACTTAAAACAGATAGGGAGTACACGAAAACAGAGTTTGTTGAGTCGCTGTCGATAGATGAGTGGGCAGCGGACAGAGGTGCAGCAGCATTGCTGATGCCGAAAGGTCTCATATATACTACCGCAAGAGCACGATTTGGTGATGAAGGTATCCCCATATTCGGAAACAATATGCTGCTTCCCGATGACAAGGCAAAAATCTTTGATATGGCCGAATACCTCGGAGTGTCCTTCACATCGTTGCTTATACGGCTCAAGGAACTGAAGCTTTTGAAATATCACAGATCAGCCGAATACCTTGAGCTTATTATGGGAGGGGAATAAATTGTATCAGGTACCCTCAAGCATAAGCGCAGTAGATCAGATAAAGCTTGATATATCGGAGCAGGAAACATTCAATCTGAAAGAACGTGATATATGCTGCCCGCATTGCAGGTTTCTCATATACAAGGTCTATCAGGATGTTTCCGGTCATATGAGAGTAAGATGTCCGAAATGCAAGCGCTGCTATGCAGTAAATCTGCAAATGTTCAGAACGATGTCACGAAGCACATTTGTGACACTTATACGAATAATTGAATAACGATTAGATTTCTATTCGAGCAAGCGGAGAAGGAGCTGTAAAAGGCTTCAGGCTACCAAGCACCGTGCGAAATCCGACAGATAAAGACTAGCTATGTCTTCATAGTACAGCCATATTATCTGCAGGTTTCTATCGGTGCTTTTTATTGCTCGAATGATTTCGCACGATGCCTCACTATCCCGGTTGTTCGGGAAAGTGAGGCTTTCTTTGTTTACACAATCAAAATGGCTGTCTATGACAGCAAGATATCCCTGACCTTCGTTTTGTCTTTCACTTACGAAAAAACAAAACGGAGGTACATATATGACTTTTAACTATAACCTTGAAAAAGCTAAATTTGATAAGCAGTGGGAGAAACTGAGAGAAGAATACATAGCTGCAGGAATGACAGAAGAACAGATAAAGGCAATCTATGAGTACGACTGGAATGAATTCAACAGAAACCGGGCCTATTATCGCCACAGCCTGCCGCTAAGTGAAGCAATGTCGCTTTCCGTAACTGATACATATTCGTCAGAGGATCTGCTTGACTGGATAGAAGAAATTAATGATATCGTTATCTATACGAAGCTGAGGGCGGCCCCGAAGGAGAAATTGATAGCCTACACGCTTCATAATTTTTATGGCTATACAGCCTTGCAGATTTCGTCAAAGCTTATGAAAAACCGGCGCTCAGTTTGTCGCTGGATTGGTGAAATCGCTGAATTACTAAAATAAATGGCCAAAAAGGGCTTTCCCGTGGCCTAGTTTATGAAGGCAAAATAGAGCCTTCTGTATCTTGACAATAGAATAGCAGCAACATAGGTACGTCATTCCTGCGGCCGGTCAAAATCTCGGCAGCCACCGAAGCGATACGCCATGACCTCGAACGGGCGAGCGAACAATATCTGCTTCAATCCCGGGACAGCTTCCCGGGAGGCCATGAAACGCAGGAGGATAATGATACTTCCGCCCAGCCACAGACACAAGCAATGGGGACGGCTCTGCGAGACCCGCAGAGGGGTGAGATGCCCATGAGAACGGTACGCTGCCGTTCGCCTTTGTTGTTCCGGTCGCAACGGGTGCCGAGGGCAAATATTGCGAAAAGGCAAAACGATTATTACGGCGGTTTGCCATAATGACAGACCGCCGTTTATTTTACATATCTATAATTCAGGAGGAAACATAATGTACGAAAAACAGAATATGAGTGATCAGGAACGGATGAAAGCAATCCGTGAATGGGAACAAATTAGAAAAAGGATTACTGCATCGACGACTAAGCCTTCGCCTTGTCGCAAATGCATATGGGCAGACGTAACTTCAGGTAAAATCCTTTGTTCAAGGAACTGCAAGAAAATGAGGTGCTTTTCACACAAATGAAAGAAATAAAGGGAATAAAACGCGGAGAAATTTACTATGCGAACCTTAACCCGATTCAAGGATCAGAACAGGGTGGTATTAGGCCCGTACTGATTATTCAAAATGATGTGGGAAACAAGTATAGCAATACGGTTATAGTCGCACCGATAACAACCGCCAGGAAGCGCAGCTATCCCACTCACGTTAAGGTTGGAGAAGATAGCGGCCTGCTGCCCGATTGCGTAGTTCTGACAGAACAGATCAGAACGTTAGACAAATGCAGATTAATGGTTCGTCTCGGTTCTGTAAACAGCGAGGTAATGAAAGAGGTCAACAGGTGTATAAAGATCAGTTTGGGGGTTTATGATAATGAATAAACCGGGGCAGGATAAATATATGGAAGCGGTCATACATTCATTTATATTTGACCGCTTTACCTTTCTTTCCCAAAACGAAAAGGAAAGAATCGAATCCAGAGTCAAAGATCGTTTAGAAGAAGTATGCTCGGAGACCGCCGAAGAAAGAAGGTGTTCGGATGATTAAGTTTGCAGTGGGAACGATCCTCGGTGCAGCCGTGGGCGTTATATCAATGTGCTTATGCATAGCTGCCGGAAATGCAGATAAAAGAAACGGAATCCGATAGAGATACTATTCACAAGATACTGCGGCTTTTTTTGTTGGGTTTGGTGATACCAAATCCGCAGGATCTGTGGTATCCTTGTTGGTAAAACAGAGCAGGAGGTGAGGAAGATGCCGACATTAACAGTAATAGAAGCGACCAAACATGAAAGAACAGAAAAGGTGAAATGCGCCGCTTACTGTAGAGTGTCTTCCTCTTCCGAAGATCAGCTCAATTCCTATCAGGCTCAGATCAGATACTTCAGCGGATTGTTCGCAGACTCGGAAACAGAAGAACTTGTAGAGGTGTATGCCGACGAAGGAATTTCAGGCACAAGCGCATTAAAGCGAGCCGAGTTTCAGCGGATGATGGCTGACTGCCGGAGGGGAAAGATCGACAGGATATATACGAAATCAATAAGCCGATTCGCCCGAAACTACAAGGACAGCCTTGAAGCCCTCCGGGAACTGCGGGAGCTTGGGGTTTCCGTATATTTTGAAGAACAGAACATAGATACCATAAAGACCACCGATGAGATGCTGATCGTAGTATTAAGCAACCTTGCACAGCAGGAATCGGTATCCATATCTCAAAACCTAAGATGGAGTGTCAAGAAAAGAATGCAGAAAGGCATCTATGAGCAAAGTACTCCTCCCTACGGATACCGAAAAGAAAACGGTCAGCTTGTTATTGATGACGATGAGGCTGAGATCGTAAAGGACATCTTCGGATGGTATCTAAGCGGTGTCGGTATAAGGTCTATCGCTGCAAGGCTGAACAATCGGGGTGTCCCGACCGGAAACAACGGTAGCAGATGGCACAATCACCCGGTTACATATATTCTCACAAATGAGAGATACACAGGCAATTCGCTTCTGCAAAAAACATATAAAACAGATACTCTTCCATTCAGAAGCAAGAAGAACAAAGGTGAAAAGGAAAAGTATTTTGTGAAGGATACGCATGAAGCTATAATATCACAGGAGGATTATGATAAGGTGCAGACTCTGATGAAAGAGCGAGGAAAGCTCTACTACAGGGAGAACGGCACCTTGTCGGTATTCCATAAGATGATTAAATGTGCCGGATGCGGCAAGACATATATAAGGAAAACGGTCAGAGGAAAGGTGTATTGGGTCTGCGCAACTCACGATCTTGATGCCGAAGCCTGTACCAGTCCGAGAATACCCGAAGAAAAGCTCAGAGCAGCCTTTGTCACAATGGTACGGAAACTGAAAAAGCATAGCCTTGAAATACTGATCCCGCTTCGCAAGTCATTGAGAGAATTGAAGTTTAGAGGATTGGGAGCTGACGAGAAAGTGCTTGACATCCATAAGGATGTAGCGAAGATGAAAGAACAGCAGGCCGTCATAGCAGAACTGAGGACCAAAGGATATCTGTCGGAAGATAAGTATCAGCAGCAGACCTCGGATCTGACCTCAAAGATCAAAAGGCTGAAGGACAAGCTCCGAAAGTATGACAAGGCGTATGATGATGACAAGTCGCTCAATACACTTGATGAGCTGATTGAAACCATAAATGATATCGCGGTGCCGATCACGGATTTCAGCGATGAGCTGTTCTCAGAGATCGTATCGGATATTACAGTAACAGACGGCAGCACGATAAAATTCAATCTTAACGGAAATCTCAGCTTTAATGAGAAACTTATATAGCCCCCTTGAAGATGAGTCGGTTACAAAAAGAAACCGACTCATTCCTGATGAAGCTTTGGTCAAAGATCAGAGCTGTTTTTTGTTGGTATTGGTGAATGGAAATCCTCCTGCAGCTGTGGTATAGTTGGTAGATAAGGAGGTGAAATCATGGGCAAAAAGAGACAGACACCATTCGGATATGGGATATCCGATGGCAAAATATACATAGACAGCAAGGAAGCCGAAACAGTCAGCCGTATCTTTGAGCAGTACGCCAAAGGGAGATCAATGCTCGAAATCACGAAGCTGCTAAACGACGATGGCATACGGTTCTGCGAAGAAAGGCCCCAATGGAATAAGGGAATGGTCAAACGGATAATCGATGACACCAGGTATCTCGGTCAGAAGCCGTATCCAAGACTCATCAGCGATGACCTGTTCAGCAGAGCAGAATCCAAGAAGAACAGCAAAACCAAGGCTGTAGTGCTTAACACTATGCCGGATGACATAAAAACGGTGTATAAGATGACATACTGCAAGGAATGCGGCGGAAGACTCACAAGGACAAAAGACAGATGGACTTGCCGGAATCCCGAATGCAGAGAGCTTGACTATATGCTGACGGATCAGATGATAGTTTCGGCCTTGATCAACATTCTGAATTCATGCATTGCCAATCCCTCGCTTCTTGAAAGCGGCGGGAGCGTATCGGAGTACAAGCCGAGCATAGATGTAATGCGTAAGCAGAATGAGATCGGGATGATGCTTGATTCGCCTAACATTGACATTGAGAGGATAAAAGCAGGGCTGTATGAACTTGCTCAACTCAAGTATGACTGCTGCTGTCACGATAATGATTACTGCAAGACCGAACAGCTTCAGAAGCTGCTCTGCGGCAGAGAACAACTGAATACACTTGATAATGGCTTGCTGAAGATCTGCATAAGGCGGATCTTGGTAAGCCATTTCTGCACTATAGAGGCAGAATTCATAAACGGTATAACCGTACAGAATATAACGGAAAGGAGAAACAACGATGCCTGAAGTGATAACGATCCCTGCGCAGAGAGAACTTGTAGCCAAGCAGGATAAGTATCATCAGCAGCGGGTAGCAGCCTACTGCCGCGTCAGCACCGAGCTGGAGGAACAGCAGAACAGCTTTCAGATGCAGGTGAGCTACTATACCGACTATATCAGTAAGAACAAGGAATGGAAACTCGCAGGCATATATGCAGATGAAGGCCTCTCCGGTACCGATGTTGAAAAGAGAGACGGATTCAAGAAGATGATCAAGGACTGTCGTAACAAGAAGATAGACCTTATCCTCTGCAAATCCTTCAGCCGTTTTTCAAGAAACAATCTCCAGTTCATTAAATATGTCAGAGAACTGAAAGACCTCGGGATCGGGATAATCTTCGAGAAGGAAAACATCAATACGCTGACGGCACAGAGCGAGTTTATGATAGCCCTGTATGCATCATTTGCTCAGGCCGAATCCGAATCCATAAGTCAGAATGTGTCCTGGGGTATAGAAAAAGGCTTCCGGGACGGTAAGCCGAAATACAACTTCAAATATCTGTTCGGATACAAGCGGAACGATGAGGGAAAACCGGAAATAGTCCAAGATGAGGCTGAAGTCGTAAGGAAAATATATAGGATGTTTCTTGATGGATACAGCACAAGGGATATTGCCAATATAGTATCAGAGGATGAGGCGGTTAGAACAAGACTGACATGGAAATCCGAATACGGAAAATGGAAATCCGGTAGAATACTGTCGATCCTTCGTAACGAGAAATATGTCGGAGATATAATGTGTCAAAAGACCTTTACCAAAGACTGCATATCTCACAAGCAGATAAAGAATAACGGAGAGAGAAACAAGTATCTGATAAAGGATGCCCATGAAGCTATTATAGACAGAGATACATTTAACATGGTGCAGAACGAGCTTGCCCGGAGAGCTGCCAAGCGTAAGAAAAGTGATAAGTGCATTACCGAGCAGGGCAAGTATTCAAGCAAATACGCTTTGACCGAATTGATGATCTGCGGAGAATGCGGATCGGCATATAAGCGATGCACATGGAACGTACACGGCAAGAAATCAATTGTATGGCGCTGTATCAGCCGTCTGGATCACGGCAGCAAATACTGCAAGCACTCGCCCACCATGCACGAGGACAAGCTCCACAGCGCAATAATTCGGGCTGTGAACGAGTATTATGAATCGGCAGTCGATATCAGAGAGATACTCAACGGAGCAGTTGATGAAGTGATAGCCGGAGCGAGTCACCATGAGATAAGGCAGATAGAACAGCGGCTCAAGGAAATCGATAAGGCAAGGAGCAAACTTGTTGAGCTGATCTCCGGTGGCGAAATGACCCCGGACAGCTTCGATGCCGAATTCGCGGCGCTGTTTGATGAGGAACAAACCTTGAATGGCAGACTGACATCGCTCAGACAGACAGCTATACAGACTGAACAGCAGCAGATAGATCTCGCAATTGCGAAAGAGGAAATATCACAGGCTCCCTTAAAGCTCACAGACTTTGATGATATCCTTATGAGGAAGCTGATCGAATGCGTGAAAGTAATAAGCAAACATGAGATCATAGTTATCTTCAAAGGTGGATATGAGATGGATGCGAGTGTCGAAGAATAAGTGAAAAATATAACGGCTTGCTCAAGGCAGGCCGTTTTTTGATTGGAGGTGAAATAATGTATTATAGGGGTTTCTTTATTGACATCAGTTCGGACTGTACTGAATGCATCAGATTCGGAGATTGTTCCAAGCGAACCAAAAAAGCAAGCTGCAGTTTTTATTCCGTTAGGATTTTTGAAAGCGAACTTAAAGCTTACGAATTTCATAGCTTTGAGTGTAGCAGCATAGATGGTGGAGAAAACATGGCAATGCAGTTGATCGATAATTTCTTCTATGAATATATCGATGACTACCTTGAATGGGTTGAAGAAAATGACATAAGTCCATCTTACGACTTCCTGCATGCTGCGTATGTCCATGATTTTATGTATGAATAGCATAATGGGTTGAAAACAATGCATTGTCGATGATTTATATATAGCTTACCTCCTTTCACGCCGAAGTTTTTTTGCTCTCTTCGGCGTGGTTGTCTCCTTTCTTTATATAGACCGGCAGCAGTATGTTGCCGGGCACTTTACATAAGCAATTATACTATAAATCGAACTTGAATATCGCCATTTATGTTGACAAATAAACATACAATGTGTATAATATAGATATCAACTTTAATCTCGGAGGTAATAACAATGCCAAGAAAGAAGAAAACTGAAACCACACCCGTTGCTGAGACCAAGGTAGAGGTTGTAACTGAAGCTGTTAAGAAAACAGTTGCTGAGGCTCCTGCAGCTGCTAAGAAGTCTACAAAGAAGCCTGCAGCAAAAGCAAAGAAAGCTGCACCTGTCAAAAAGACTGCTCCTGCAAAGACAGCAGCGAAGAAGGCTTCTGCAAAAAAGGCTGATCCGAAGATCAAAGTCAAGGTTCAGTTTGGCGATGCAGAATATGACATCGATGAGATTACCCAAAAGGTTGCAAAGGCATGTAAGAAAAGCGTGAATGGCAATGTCAAGACCGTTGAGATCTACGTTAAGCCCGAGGACGGCGCAGCATATTTTGTTGTTAACTCCGATGTCTCTGACAAAATTGATTTGTAATAATATTGGCGGGAACAGCTTAGGTTGTTCCCGTTATTTATAAATACAGAAAAGGAGTATATCAAATGAGTACAAAGAAAAGGGAAATCTATAACTGCAGAGGCAAATCAATTGCTACCGGTGAATGGATGTACGGTAATGTTTTCTTCATTGGAACCAAGGCATTCATACTTTCACCTCCGAATAACAAAAGGGCAACAACCGTGTTGGATCGCCTCGGTGAATATGCTGCGGAGATTGACCCCAAGACTATAGGAAGATATATCGGAGAATCCGGTACTGATGGGAATTCGATATATGAAGGGGATATTATTCTTGAAGAAATCGGCTACGGCAGGGAGCTTGAACCCGGCGATGCTGCTGAGTGCTATTACCTTATAAAATGGGTAGATAAGTACAACTCGTTTCTCCCTGTTCCCTTTGAGAACGGAAAGCTCTATAAGGATCTTCATCTGCACCTCGAAACTATGAAAGCAATAAGGTACGTTCCGCATTATGTTGTGGGCAATGTTTTTGATAATTCTCTTGAAGAATTCGAAAGTAAATATGTAGAATAGTCAAAAGCCTTGTAAACTGCGAAAAATCGGGCTCTGCCGATGTTATCTTTTCGGGAGAAATATCCGGGGATGACATTCACCCCAAAACAAGGGTTGGATGGATTCGAACTATATTGAACAAAAAGCGCAGACAACATTTGGAATGATATTCTTCTTTTTTGTCAGTTTGATTATGGTTACGAACCATAACCCATATTAAAATCAGGCTCAAACACCGCAGATAAGTCACTTGACGCATCTGCGGCATCTTTGCTGATACAAAGGAAAAGTTTAGGTTGACAAGTGAAGAACGGAGTGATATAATATAACTAATACGAAATGAGGGATGTTGCGGAGGAAAGAACGCTATGGGCAAATCGGAACAATACGCGCTTGTAATAGCAACATATGAACTGACAGGTTCGATCAACCAGACCGTTGAACGACTTGGTATCTCAAAGATCAAAGTGCAGCGAATCCTTATCACAGAGGGCCTATGGTGTAGCAAGAGCAGCCTTGAAATAGGTGAACTCTATGCTCAAGGGCTATCTACTGCTGAAATAGCAGAAAAGCTTCATGTTTCGATCAAAAATGTTCAGGCTTATCTTCCTTATACTCGCGGTTCCTACGGAGACCATTCAACCAATAGCGCCAATTGGAGCGCCGAATATCGCAGAAGAATGAAAACCGCTTCTGAGAGAATGATTAAAGGTAAAGTCAACCATATCGATCTGCCCAGTGTAGATACAAATAATACTACATCCAATCCCATCCCAAATGAGCCGAAATCAGACAATACAGCATACAAGCTGAAACTGGAGCTTGTTAAGGAAAACGAGTCTTCAATAAACAATAAGACCTTTCTTAAGCTTGCCAAAGCTGAAAAAGGCATATCAAGAACGGTCATTATATCGGGGAATATGACTCTCCATTCAATGCATTACATGATACAACGTCTGTTCGGTTGGCAAAATGCTCATTTTCATAATTTCAGTTTGTCTCGCAAATTGTTTGGTGAACTCGTTTCCGACGATAGAGACATATGGTGTGATCTTGTGGGCACTTTGTTTTATTACGATATAGAGGATAGTAATGACTTATTGTGTGATGATGATTATTATCCTGAGAAAAGCATCTCAACCTGGTTGAAAGAGAAGTACACAAATAATCATTTTCAAGCGATATGTGAAACCTATTCTGAAAACAGAGATAAAATAAAGCTTCTACAAAAAACAAAGCATTACAAATCTACGTCTAAGCTATCAGAATTATTTATTGACGAGGAACCAAATTATCTTCTTGAAAGACTCACCATAAAGGAGTTAATGATAAATAGCTCTTCAAAACCATTGCCACCCAAGCAATGGCTTTCGATACTGATAAAGAATGCAAAAGATGCAGAGTTCAAAAGGCAGGAAATATTTGATAATGATGCACAACGTGATCATAAATTAGGCTTTAATCTTGAACTATATAAGCTGTGGACATTGAGTCAGTTCACTTTAAAAAGATTGTTGAATGAAAATCGTTCAGAAATAAGGCGCTTTTTTAATCAATCTCCAGAAGAAGCCGTTGAAGAACACAAAAAGACACTTGAATATCTTTATCAAGAATGTGCCGAGATAATTAATTTTAGCCCCAAGATTGAGCCAAACTTGACGGAATTGTTCTATCATTATGATTATTCTGATGGTTGGTGCATCAAAATAACGTGTGAAGATATAATTGCCAATGACGATGAAGAAAAGCCAAAGTGCATTGCAGCTGATGGTTTAAATGTTTTAGACGATGTGGGAGGAATCGCTGGATTTTATGATTTTCTAAAATCTCTTAATTCCAGAGATGAATCTGAAAAAGAAAGACTTCGCAAAAAAGCAAGTAGGCTTGGATGGAACGGAAAGAAAACCAAGCCGGAAAATATGTTGTAATTACATGGGCGAAAGACCTTACCGTAAACAAGAATGAAAAGAAGTCCCAAAATAATATGTGAAGAAAAGGTAGAGTTCATATGTCTGAATCTGTTTTTACAAAACTATTCCGTTACAGAGGACGCGAAAAAAACAGCCCGGAAGAAAACTATCTGACCGAGTTGGTTTCATGGCTCATTAATAATGTGGAGCCTTTTGCTACTGATTATTTTACATTTCTGTTGGAGAAAGCCAATGTAACAGTTTCTCTTGATTCTGAAATCAAATCGATAACACAACTTCATGTTCCAAGCGGATTTATAGATATGATAATCTATTCCGATAAGGTTGGGTTCATTTGTGAACATAAGGTCAACAGTGAGCTGAGTAAGGATCAGATCGAAAAATACAGTAATGAACAGAGTAAAGTATTTATTCGAGAAACAATTGGCTTAGATATAGATTTACATACTGTGCTTTTGACAAAGAGCTCAGATCAACATAAACAGGAAGCAACTGTTAAAATAATCTGGAAGGACATTTTTAAAGAATTTGATACTGCAGTTAAAACATATGATGATAGTGATAGGATATTGGTAGAGCAGTTTTTATTATATTTGACGGAGGTAGGTATGGGTAATTCAGCGCCATTTAACCCAGTTCTTATTAAGAATTACATTGCTGCACTAAAGTTTCCGGAACATTTGTTGAGCCTTTTTAATGACATTAAGTGCGATATGAATGACGAAAAATGGAAACAAAATTGTCCAGGAATTACGGATATAATAACATATAAAAACAATAACGGCTCTAACTTTGAAGTGAAAGCCAGCGAAGACTGGAAACGTGTTGGGATCAACTTTGCAAAACAATGGGATCCACTCAATCTGTTTGCGGGAGTTTTATATGATAACTCGGACCACAAATTAGATGGGTTTTCAGAGAAAGATTTTGAACCTCAATTAGTGGTTTTTGTTGAATGCAATAAAATAGAAGATTATGAGAACTATTCAAAACTTTTTGATTCGCATCAGATGGAAAACTTTAAAACAGAATATAGGAAAGGATCAGCTACAAAAAACAGGTTTCGTGTTTTTATTCTTCATATGCCACTATACGATCTGATCAAAGACGAAGCGAACTATGAAAAACAAAAGGAGATTATCCAAAACAAGATAATTGAGGGAATAAACATAGCTTTGGCGTGTTGGAAGCCGTAACAACGTTTATCGGCTTGCAAACAGCGTAAAATCGGGCGTTTTTGTATGTCATCTTTTTTGCACTGGAGTCACATGACTGCCCAGCAAAAAAGATGACAACGCCTGAAACCGCGCATTTGCGCGGTTTTTTGCGTCTCTGAAGGTGAAAAATCAGTACAAATTTCCAGAGATGACATTTGCCCCAAAATAGGGGCCCTATGGATTCGAACCATGGATAAACGAATATTCAGGGGGAGCATCTCAGGCAATTATCAAGCTAAATAACAGAAAAAGGAATCAAGGATCAACAAAACAGCAAAAAACATTCACAAACTTATCTGCCTGAATTTGTTGGTTGACAGCTTTTCGGTCATTGAGCAGAAAGAAGCTCCTGCCGAGGATGAGGGTATGGATATGGGATGAGATAGCAACAGCCGCTCCGGTCGGGGCGGCTGTAAGTGTGTAAGGCTGATGCGGTAAATCAGGATATGAACACAAAAAACATACATAACAGAGATAACACAAAGAAGATAAAGGCAATACCGCACAACCCCTGTGCGTCAGATCGCGCGCAAGCTCAATAAAGTTGAGCTGAGATTTTCGTCAGAGTGCATAAATTTGACGCAGGCGGGCTGACGCCC
>CAMNNQ010000154.1 GCA_946545645.1 uncultured Clostridia bacterium
AGCCCTTGGCAGGGGGTCAAGGGGGACAGCGTCCCCTTTGCAGAGCACGAGACAGAGTCTCGTCCGGAACGCAGTTCCGGCAAGGCGCGGCATAACGAAAACAAAGGGAGACCAAGTATGGTCTCCCTACATTTTTATGTGGACAAACAAAAATGCCGCGCCGTCAAAACCCTTTTGCCCGCTGGCACAGGAAACAGTGAGCGCAGCGAACGATTTTCCGTTTTTTAGCGCCGAAACACGTCGCTCCCGTTGGTCGCTTGCTGTCGTTAGTGGGTCGTCGTTACGCCCTGCGACGATGCCGGAAGGTTCAGCGGCGTCTATACTTTAGAGGTGCGGGACGTTGTGTAAGGGGTGTTGCCCCGCCCAGACCAAGTGCGGTAACTTCACAATAGCTCCCGCTTAGTTTCGGGGGCTTTCCGGTCGTTTTTTAGCTCCGAAACGCGGCGCTCCCGGTGGTCGCTTGCTGTCGTTGGTGGGTCGTCTGTACGGCGTGCGACGATGCCGATAGGTTCAGCGCCGTCTTTCCTTTAGAGGGGCGGAACGTTGTGTAAGGGGTGTTGCCCCGCCCGACCTAAGAGCAAAAACTTCACAATAGCTCACGCTTAGTTTCGGGGGCTTTCCGGTCGCCCCCGAACCACTTCGGGTGCTTGCTGTCGTTTATTTGTCGTCTGTACGGCGTGCGACGATGCCGATAAGTTCAGCGGCGTCTTTCCTTTAGAGGGGCGGGACGTTGTGTAAGGGGTGCTGCCCCCGAGCACTTTCGGGGTTATGCTGTCATCGTGGTCTTGTATTTGAGGCAGATCTTGTCTGTTATAAGAGCTATGAACTCCGAGTTCGTCGGCTTGCCTTTTCCGGTGTTGATAGTGTATCCGAAAAAGCTGTTGAGAGTGTCTATATCTCCTCTGTCCCAGGCGATCTCGATAGCGTGCCTTATCGCTCTCTCGACTCTCGAGGGTGTCGTTTTGAATTTCTTGGCTACTGCCGGGTATAATAGCTTCGTAACGCTCTCCAGCATCTCCTTGTCTCCGACAGATGCGATTATCGCCTCCCGCAGATAATGGTAGCCCTTGATGTGCGCCGGGACTCCGATCTGATGGATTATATCAGTAACGATGATCTCAAGATTGGGATTCTGCTTCGAGCGGGAGACCGTCATGTCAGAGGTTATGTCTGTGTCTATGTCCAGCATCATCTTTATCCGCTCGCCCAGCATCTTTACATCAAAGGGTTTCAGCATAAAATACGATGCCCCGGCCGCCATGACCTGCTGCTCGATAAATGCGTTCTCGTAAGCGCTGGTAACGATGAATAGCGGCTTCTTGTAGCCCGACTGCATAACCTTCCTGATAAGCTCGATCGCATCGAGATTGGGCATTACTGCGTCTATCATTACTACATCCGGCGCTTCGTTGCGGATCGCGTCAAAGATCACAAGCCCGTCCTTCGGGCGGGTTATTACGAAAAATCCAAGGCTCCTCAGGGATGATGCGCAGCTTACACCGTACTGTGCGGTGTCGTCGCCTATAAGTATCTTGATCTTGTTGTTCATTGTATTTCCTCCATTGTCAGATATTGGCTCAGCATCGGGATGCCGGCTTTCCGATGCTGAGCCTCTTATTTTTGTTGTCTGAGCTTATTTTATCACAGATAGATTTAAAAATCAATACTTTTTTGCTCAATACGTCAAAAACTCATCGACGTATTTGTATATATTGCCTTATAATTCGGCACACTTATCACGATTTGTTATTTTTCTCTTATGTTACGACAATCTTCTGTCCGTTTCACTGTTTCTTCCGGAACTTCCCTCGCTTTTCTCCATAGCCCCGCTGGCGGCATACATATCGTCGGCAAAAATAGCATATCCTCTGGTCGGATCGTCTACAAAAACGTGGGTCACAGCACCGATGAGCCTGCCGTTCTGGATAATGGGGCTGCCGCTCATTCCCTGGACTATGCCGCCCGCTTCTCTCAGCAGCCGCTTATCTGTGACCCGGACGATCATATCGTGAGGGGCGCTGTCCGAAAGATCGACAGATTCGATCTCGATAGTATAGCTTTCGGAGGTTTTACCGTTAATCGTCGATAAGATCTCGGCTGGCCCCGCAGCGGCCTCCTGCTTGAAGCCCAGAGGCAGCTCGACCCCTTCGGCGGGGAAATCCTCAGCGAGGCGGCCGAATACCCCCTCATCGGTGTTTTTTGAGATCGAGCCCCTGGCTTCTCCGGAGCAGAATTCTCCCAGCAGCCTGCCGGGTTCGCCGTGGGTGCTGACAGTGCATCCGGTTATGACTACCTCCCCGACAGTTCCGTGAGAGATAGGGAGAGGCTGCTTTGTGTCCGAATCGCAGATAGGGTGCCCCAGGCCGCCGAATATGCCGCTCTCAGGGTCGTAGAATGTCAGGGTGCCGATCCCGGCGGAGGAATCTCTTACCCACATTCCCGCCTTATAGCTGCCGCCGCTGTATACCGGGGTCAGGACAGCTTTATGGGCGACCCCGCTGCGGGAGTAGGTGACCCGGCAGGGCTTCCCGGAGGAACATTCGATGAGCCGGCTGACCTGCCGGTTGGTCGTCACAGTCTCGCCGGAGATATCGGTTATGATATCGCCTATCCTGATGCCGCACTCCGAGGCAGGGCATTCTCCGCTGACATCCTCCAGCCCGACTACCATGACACCGTCGGTCATGAGCTTTATGCCGAAGGGCTGACCGCTGGCTCTGACCACGGGTCTTGAGAGGACATCCGTCCTGACCTTTTTTATAGGAAAGGTATCGAACAGCATAAGCTCCCTCCCTGAATTGTCGTTCATTCTTGCTGTCACGGGGAAGACAGACTCCACAGAGAGCTGACCGTTCTCCGGCAGAAAAAAGAAATCGGGGAGCTGCCTGCCGTAGAAGCTGACCAGAGTCATCAGGGCTGCGGCTGTGCTTCCGAGGAACAGTGCTGTCTTTTTTATCAACTTTTTCATCAAACCAACCATCCTTTCTTTTTTAGTCTTTACTCGCCGGGAATAAAAATTCACTCTTCGGGAAAAGTATATTTTTCTTTGGAAATTCTCTGCTTCGCATAATTTTGGCAGATCGTGCCTTGCAAAGATCCCGGAAGTGTGGTATAATATAGGATGTATAATTTTTATATCATCCGCATATAATAATTCTATCCCCATCCCGAGGTGTAATATGTCAAAAAAGGACAGACTCAAAGAACAAAGCCTGAAGCAGCTCGAAGCTATAAAAGCCGCCGAGCGCGAGGAGGCTCAGAGCCGGAAAAATACCGGGGAAAGCTCCGCAGCCAGGAAGATGCGCCGCCGCTCCTCCCGCTTCGATTCGGCTCTTACTACCGTTATCAAGATACTTATGTTCATCCCCTTCCTCTGGTCGGGGCTGTATTACGGAGGGATCTTTATCCTCGGTATCTCTATGGACCAGATGGAAGATGTCCCCGGAAGGATCGCTGTATTCATAGCCGTCGGCTCCGCGCTCTGCCTTGCTGGGATCATCCTGGCTCTGAAGAGCAGATATCTCCTCCAGGCTGCATTTATCGGCGTCGGAACGGTCTTCTTCATGTCCGGAGCGACCCATATCGTCAATAAGGCAAGATCGCGTATCGGAGACGGCATCGGCCTGACCGAGGAACAGAAAGGCCTCGCCTCAAGATGGATGCTCGGCCTCTATCCGATGCTTGCGCTGACCGCTCTCTCTGCCGCCCTGCTGGCAATATGGCTGCTGAAACGTTACAAGGCCGCCAAACGCCTTCGCAATGAACGGGACAATGCACCGGTCAAGAGCATTGTAGAGTAATTTTTCACCCTCTTAATATTCTGATATCAAGCCGCAAACAGCGTATTGCCGCAGTTTGCGGCTTCTCTTTATTGTTTGTTTGTGCAAAGTCCCTATTGACAAAGATTCCCCCCGGTGATATAATAAAAATGTTATATTATCGGTGTTTTTGTCATTTTTACGAAAACGTTTTCGTTGCCTGACAGGAGCTATCGGTCAAGAAAAGAGGAATTCGTCTTGGTCTTCGCAGATCTGTTTTTTATATATTTCTTTATGCCTCTTTGCCTTCTGCTCTATTTTGTCGCAAGGAGCATAAGAGCAAGGAACATCGTCCTGCTGGCTTTCTCGCTGGTGTTCTATGCCTGGGGCGAGCCTGTCTGGATAATAATGCTCATCGCTTATTCGTTCCTGAACTTTACCACAGGCCGCATCATAGAGCGCACCCGGGGCAAGCCCTCAGCTAAAAAAGCGCTTATCCTGGCAATAATCGTCGATATCGGTGTCCTCGGGATATTCAAGTACAGCGGATTTATAGTTGAGAACCTCAACCATATCCTCCCCTTCGATATCCCTGTCCCGGACATCAAGCTGCCGATAGGTATCTCCTTCTATACCTTCCAGACCCTCTCCTATACGATCGACTGCTATTGGGGCAAGGTCAGGGCGCAGCGCAATTTCGGCAAATTCCTGCTCTATGTTTCCATGTTCCCGCAGCTCATAGCCGGACCTATCGTCCGATATTCAACTATCGCTGAGGAGATCGACCAGAGACATACCAGCCTCAAGGATGTCTCCGACGGCTTCTCCCGCATAATCCTCGGCATAGGCAAGAAGGTCATTATCGCCAACTCGCTGAATACCGTAGTCACCGGGCTTTTCGGTACAGCCAAGGACGGATATGTCGGCGTTGACACCGTCTCCGCGCTGGGAGCCTGGGTCGGAGCCGCGCTGGTAGCGCTGTGGTATTACTTCGATTTCTCCGGCTATTCCGATATAGCCATAGGCCTCGGCCGTATCTTCGGCTTCCACTTCGACGAGAACTTCACCTACCCCTTTGTCTGCAAGAGCATAACGGAATTCTGGCAGAGATGGCATATCTCTCTGGGAACTTTCTTCCGCGACTATCTGCTCTATGTCCCGATATTCGGCAAAAGGCGCAAATACGGCGGCCTCTTCCTCGTGTGGTTCTGCACCGGCCTCTGGCACGGCGCTAACTGGAACTTCGTTATCTGGGGCCTCTATTACGGGCTCTTCGTGTTCATGGAGATGAAGATCGGCAAGAAGCGCTATAAGAACTGGAACCCGGTATTCGCCCATATCTATACCAAAGTCATCATACTCCTCGGCTTCGGTATATTCTACTTTGAGAATTTCGGAGCTCTCGGAAAGTTCTTCAAGGCTCTTGTCTGCGCCAACGGCAATAAGTTCAGCAATATCATCACAAGAGACCTTCTGCTCTCCAATATCTTCCTTATCCTGGCAGCAGCGCTGCTCTCGACCCCGATACTTCCCTATCTCAGGAAAAAGGCGGCAAAGGTCCCCGGAAGATACTACGCTATGCGCAGCGCCGGCATCGTTATGAATCTCACGATCCTGGCGATAAGCTCGCTGCTGCTTCTCAATTCGACCAACAATCCGTTCCTGTATTTCAGATTCTGACCCCTTTTCAAAAAGAAAGGATAGCGACACGCCATGCCCGACAACAGAAAAGATCTCGAGAACGACCCTATCGAACAGGCCTTTCTCGAAAGCCTGAACAGGCTGAATAAAGCCGGCTCCGAAAAGAAAAAGGAGCCCTCACCGGACCCTGTCGATGCGCACAGATATCAGGACCCGGAGAAACGCTCTCCCGAAGTATACGATAAGATGGTCTCCGAGATCGAGCGCAAAAGAGCCCAGCGCTCCAAAAGTATATGGAGCGACGAGCCTGTCATCCCGGTGAAAAAGAGCATCTGGCTGGACGACGACACACCGAAAGCCACCCGCGAGCCCCGTCAGCCCGCAGGTGAGCAGCCCAGAGCTAATAAAAAGACCATAGAGCTGAAGCTCTCCGAGTCTATGCGGAAGAAAATGGGAGATCAGACCGAGGCCGCCGATCAGGAAAGGCTGCGCCCCGCCGATGAAGCCCCCCGCCGTGTCAGACAGCGCCCCGCAGAGGATACTGCTGACCGGACAAGACAATTCACTCCGGAAGAGGCTTCCGGCAGGAGAAGACAGCGCCCTGCGGAGGAAATGCAGGACCGCACCAGACAGTTCACCCCCGAGGAGACATCCAGCCGTGTAAGGCAGCGCCCTGCGGAGGAAACATCCAGCCGCGTAAGACAGCGCCCTGCGGAGGAAACATCCAGCCGTGTAAGGCAGCGCCCCGCGGAGGAAGTTCCCGGCAGGACAAGACAGCGCACCGCCGACGAAGCCGCTCAGCGTCCGAGAAAGCGCCGCCGCAAGCCGAAATTCAAGACCTTCGAGACCGAGTTCAGCTTCATCAACGCTGCGCTCTGCATCATAATGGTGTTCGGAGTCGGCATCTCGCTGATCGCAGTAAAGAGAGCCTCCGGAAAGATCGAATCGGAGAACCGAATGATGGCTTCCTTCCCCGATTTCTCTCTCGGAAGCTATTTCAAGGGCGAATATACCGAGGGGATCGTTAAGTATTATACCGACACCATCCCCAGCAGAGAGGATCTCAAATCCTTCTCTACCAGCTTCTCCAAGCTCTTCGGGATAAATATCTCCGATGTCGAGCATCACGGCAACACTCAGGCCGCCAAGAAGGAAGAGATCGACAAGGATAAGATAGCGACCGCTACTAAGGCGACCCTCTATACCGGCACCCGTGAAACAGAACCGACACCCCCGGAGACAGCGCCGCCTCAGTCCGGCGGAGAGCCTGTCGAGACCAAGGAAACTCCAAGAGAGACCGCTGCCACGATACAGCGTGTCGAAGTCCCTGACGAGGGCGAATGGGCAGGAAATGTCATAATCTCCGGCAAGGGCACACCCTCTGTCCGCGCTCTGCCCCTCTTCTTCGGAACAGAATGGATCGGGCAGTCCTTCGCGGAAGTCCTCAATAAGTATAAACAAATGGTAGGCCCGACAGTCAATGTTTACAGCATGGGCGTTCCTCTCGCCTCTGCCTACTATATGCCGACCAACCTCAAGGACGAATATTCCGACCAGCATGAGTATATCCAGGTCGTGAACGCCGCCCTCAACGGAGTCATCGGTGTCGATGTCTATGACGCTCTGCTGGCTCACGCCAACGAGTATATCTACTCCCGCACCGACCACCACTGGCAGCCTCTCGGCGCCTATTACGCCGCCCAGAAGTTCGCAGAAGAGGCTAATGTCCCCTTTGCAGATATCTCGACCTACGAAAAATGCAAGATCGACGATTTCTGCGGGACAATGTATACCTTCAGCGATTATGAGCCCAGCCTCAAACAGTATCCCGATACCTTCTGGTATTACAAGCCGCAGAACGAATACACCTGCGTTTACCATAACGAAGCATTCAACGCTATCAACGATCAGAAACAGGAAAGGCTCTTCTTCGACGGATGGTTCTCCGGCGCAGGCTGCTATTCAACTATCCTCGGCGGAGACCTCGATATCGCTGAGATCAAGACCGATGTTCACAACGGCAGAACGCTTGTCGTTATCAAAGACAGCTACGGCAACGCGCTGATACCTTTCCTGACCCAGAGCTTTGAAAAGATCTATGTCGTCGATTTCAGATATGCAGAGATCGCTATGAAAGACCTGTTCAGGCTGGTAGGCGCAACAGATATCCTCTTCGGGATGTCTATTTCCAGCAACTACACCCAGTCGCACATCGCTGCGATCGAAGAGATCATGCAGTGATGCGCCCGACAGGGCAAAAATTTGCAGCCTCCCTTGACAACCGGGAAACGCTGTGATATAATAAGCACAATATCGAAAGGCAGCGAAGGAAAGAGTAGCAAGCGCTTTGCATCCCAGAGAGAGGGCAGACGGTGAAAGCCCTTATGCAGGCTCCTGTGAAGACCGTTCCAGAGCCCTGCCGCCGAACACGGGTCTCCCCGGAAAGTAAGCAGCAGCGTCCTCCCGCGTTAAGGGATAGGGTTTATAGACCCAAAGCGAAAAACCAAGGTGGGACCGTGCAGCGTCAGTATGCACCCTTGATGTATCATGTCAGACATGATATGTTAAGGGTGTTTTTTATTTGTTGCAGAGAATAGCAACTGAAAACAGCGGCCTCTCAGGAGCCGGATCTCAGTATATTCACGGACGCCCCAGACAGACCTTTCCCCCGAAAGAAAATAATAATATTATAAAGGAGTTTTAAAAATGAAAGTCATCTACAACGACGGACACACGGGCGAATGCCCGAAAGAAGACGAGCTGCACGTTATACGTCACTCGGCTGCACACATCATGGCACAGGCTGTAAAGAGGCTCTACCCCGATGCTAAATTCGCCTACGGCCCCGCCAACGAAAAAGGCTTCTACTATGATGTAGACCTGGGCGATATCAAGCTCTCCGAAAGCGACCTTACCGCTATCGAGAACGAAATGAAAAAGATAGTCAAGGAGAACCTCCCCTTCAAGAGCTTTGTCCTCCCCCGCGATGAGGCTATAAAGCTCATGGAGGAAAGAGGTGAGATCTATAAGGTCGAGCATATCGGAGATCTGGCAGAGGATGTCCCCCTCAGCTTCTTCCAGCAGGGCGAATACATTGATATGTGCGTAGGCCCCCACCTGACCTATACCAAGACGCTCAAGGCATTCAAGATACTCAGTGTCTCCGGAGCTTACTGGAAGAACGATTCCTCCCGCAAGATGCTGACCCGTATCAACGGCACAGCCTTTGCAACAGCTCAGGAGCTGGAGACACACCTCAAGAAGCTGGAAGAGGCCGCTGCCCGCGACCACAGAAAGATCGGCAAGGAAATGCAGCTCTTTATGACAGACAACCTCGTCGGCAGAGGCCTGCCTATGTTCCTGCCCAAGGGCTACACCGTATGGCAGCAGCTTGAGGAATACATCAAGGACAAGGAGCGCCGCCTCGGATATCAGCACGTTATGACCCCCTGCGTAGGCTCTGTCGCACTTTATCAGACCAGCGGACACTGGGAGCACTACAAGGACAATATGTTCCCCGCTATGGAGGTCGAGGGCGAGAGCTTTGTTCTCAGACCTATGAACTGCCCGCACCACATGATGATCTATTCCAACCAGAAACACTCCTACCGTGACCTGCCTATCCGCATCGGTGAGATCGCTCACGATTTCCGCTTCGAGGCCAGCGGCACACTCAAAGGCATCGAAAGAGGCCGCCACTTCTGCCAGAACGATGCTCATCTTTTCGTAACTCCGGAGCAGATCAAGGACGAAGTCGGCAGAGTAGTCGATCTGATCTTCGATGTATACAAGGATTTCGGTATCAAGGACTACCGCTGTGTTCTCTCGCTGAGAGACCCTGCGGACAAGGTAAAATACCATCAGGACGATGCTATGTGGGAGAAAGCCGAGAGCGCTCTCAGGGATGTTCTCGATCAGCTCGGCATAGACTATACCGAGGAAATCGGTGAGGCTGCATTCTACGGTCCGAAGCTGGATGTAAACGTAGTCCCGGCTGTCGGTGCGGAATACACTCTTTCGACCTGCCAGCTTGACTTCTGTCTCCCGGCAAAATTCGATCTGAAATACACTGATTCCGACGGAACGGAGAAGACACCTGTTGTCATCCACCGCGCTATACTGGGTTCTCTTGACCGCTTCATGGCATACCTTATAGAAGAAACAAAGGGACGTTTCCCTGTATGGATCGCGCCTGTTCAGGCAAAGATACTTCTGGTATCGGAAAAGAGTGCGGAATACGCTGACGAAGTTTACGACAAGCTCTATGATGCGGGTGTAAGAGTAGTACTTGATAACAGGAACGAAAAGATCGGATACATGATCCGTCAGGCACAATACACTGAGAGGGTACCTTACATGGTTATCATCGGAGAGAAAGAGGCTCAGGAGAAGACGGTATCCGTACGCACGCAGGACAGCAAGACTGTTGAGATGACTGCGGACGAATTTGTAGCGCAGATCCTTAACGACATCTCCACCAAAAAACTTTTTTAACGCCGAAATGCGGCGCTCCCGTTGGTCGCTTGCTGTCGGTGGTGGGTCGTCTGTACGCCCTGCGACGATGCCGATAGGTTCAGCGGCGTCTTTCCTTTA